>JAZNKR010000103.1:0-9973 GCA_045578665.1 Bacteroidaceae bacterium
AGCCACTAACGTTCGGCAAAGCAAATAAATTTCCTTTGCTCTCACTGAATCGTGGCTTTGATATTTCGCAGCGAGTGCATAATATATTCGAGGCTTGACTCAAATATACAAAAAACATAAACAATCAAAAAAATTTCACAGTCCGGATTAAACCTTTACGATTTTAATGTATCTAATAGGCATTTGATAGAAAAATATAATCATATATTATAATGAAAAAGCTTTACCTTTCAATCATTCTATTAATTTTTGCAGCAATAACCGTTGATGCACAGACTGCAAAAGGCGTAATACAGGGAATACTCATCGATGACAAAAGCAAAGAGCCTGTAGAGTTTGCATCTGTCGCACTGATACCGCAGGGAAAGACAGCCCCCATCAACGGGTGCAACACCGAAGAGAACGGAAGTTTCATTCTCACCGGAGTAAAGGCAGGTACATACACCCTGCAATTTTCGTTTGTCGGATACATGACAGACAGCCGCAAGGTAACAGTTGCCACAAACAGCAGCAAGGTAAACATTGGCAAGATCGCATTGAAGCAGGACAAGAAACTCCTGAAGGAGATTGTGGTATCGGAGCAGCGCTCACAGATGAGTTTCGAAATCGACAAGCGCGTATTCACCGTCGACCAGAGCATAGCCTCCACCGGAGGTTCGGTGACCGATGTACTCACAGACATTCCCTCTGTGGAGGTAAGCAACGAAGGAGCCGTTTCTCTTCGTGGCAGTGAGAGCGTAACAGTGTGGATAAACGGCAAGGCATCGGGACTCACCGCCGACAACCAGGGCGACATACTGCAGCAGATGCCCGCCGAAAGCATTGAAAAGATTGAAGTAATCACAAACCCCTCGGCAAAACACTCACCGGAAGGCACTGCCGGCATCATCAACATTGTACTCAAACGCAACCGCAAGGCTGGACACTACGGCAGTGTGCAGGCAGGCGCCGACAGCCGTGGCGGATACAATGCCAGCGGCAACATCAACTACAGCAGCGGCAAGCTCGACGCATACGCAAGTCTCAACTACCGCTCACACGAAAGGGAGAACGGCGGAAAGACCTACACACGCTACTTCAACCGCGACAGCTACCAGTTGCAGAACAGCGACGGCGAGCGCAAGCACAGCAACCTCTTCGCAAGAACGGGACTCACATGGCACCCCACCACCAAAGACGACATCTACCTGAACCTTACAGGAATGTTCGGCGGCGGAGAGAACAAGAACAGCATCATCAGCTACAGCGGTGCCCTATCGCAGCTCGACACCACATCGCGCCGCACCCGTATAACCGACGGAGAGAACACTCCCCTCATGTATAACATAGAGGCTGGATACACACACCGCTTTGCCGAAAACCACTACATCGACTTCTCTGTCAGCCACAACAGCTGGAACATGGAAAACGAGACCTCATACGACCAGACACTTGAGAACATCGCCACCGGTGCCGCAAGCAACAGCTATCAGTTCCAGAAGAACAAGATGAACAACAAGTCGACAGAGATAAAGCTCGACTACGAGAACAAGCTCAGCGAAAACGCACGCATCGAAGCAGGATACAGCGGACGTTTCTCGGACGAGGAGAGCCCCGTCTTCACCTACACCGACAGAGCACACAGCATCATCGAAGAGCAACTTTTCAACCGCTTCATATACAAGCAAAACACCCATGCCCTCTACGGCACATACTCGGGCAGGATAAAGAAATTCGGCTACCAGATAGGATTGAGAGGCGAATATTGGGAGACAAAGACCCGCTCGCTCAACTGGCAACAGGAGAACAGCGGCACCAACCCCGCATACACAAAGAAGGATTTCTTCTCGCTCTTCCCCAGTCTCTTCCTCACATACAGCCTCGACGGCGGACACGAGTTCCAGGTGAACTACACCCGCCGCCTGCGCCGTCCGTGGGGCGGACAGCTCAACACCTTCAGCAACATCACCGACTCCACCAACATCTCGTTCGGTAACCCCGACCTCACCCCCGAATACTCCAATGCCTACGAGCTCAACTACATAAAGAACTGGAAAGACCACACACTCTCTGTTTCGGGATATTACCGCACGACAGAGGATGTAATCGAACGCATCAGCTACAATGTTGGCAACGTAATCTACACCACCTCGGAAAATGTGGCAAGCTCAAATTCCGCAGGACTCGAAATCATAGGCAAGAACCGCCTATGGAAGAAGTTCGACCTTACCACCACCGTCAACCTCTTCTATTACAAGCTCGACGGATTCAGCTACATCATCAACAACCAGACAATTACAGGGGAATCGGACGAAAACTTCTCGTGGAACGCCCGAATGACCGGAAGCCTGATGCTTCCGTGGGGAATAACCATGCAGTTGACAGGTCGCTACAATGCACGCCGAATAGTTGCACAAGGACACAGAAAAGCCAACTATTCGTTCGACCTCGGACTGCGCAAATCGTTCAACGAACATTGGAGCATGAGCCTCAGCGCACGCGACCTGCTGGATTCACGCCGTTGGCACACCATCACAGGAGACAGCAACTTCAAGCGCGACGCAGAGAATTGGCACGGAGGACGCACCATCAGCGCCACACTCACATACAGTTTCGGAAACATGAAAGCCAAACGCCCCACCAAGAAGCCCAAACAGAGCGAAAGCATGGACAACTACAATGGCTACGGCGAAGAGATGGAATAATTACACAAACAACAGTTTCTATTGATTACAAAAAATACTGGCAGCTTCGTGCAAGTTGCCAGTATTCTTATTTTGCCTTCAGTTGCCAGAAGGCTACTGCTGCGGCAGCTGCCACATTCAGAGAATCAACTCCATGCGCCATAGGGATGCGCACCACATAATCGGCAGAGGAGATAACCTCGTCGCAGAGACCGTCACCCTCCGTACCCATGATTATTGCCAAGCGTTCCTCGTTCATCAGCCTTTCGTCGTCAATGGATACCGAATTGTCCCTCAGAGCCATTGCTGCTGTACGGAAACCATACCCATTCAGTGAACTCACAGGCGCATCCAACCATGTCCACGGCACAAGAAAGACAGAACCCATGGAGACCCTTACGGCACGCCTGTTCAACGGGTCGCACGATGTAGGGGTAAGCAGTACGGCATCAATTCCCAAAGCCGCAGCCGAACGGAAAATGGCACCGATATTGGTTGTATCCACCACTCCATCGACCACAACCACACGACGTGCATCTCTGCAAATTTCTTCGACACTCGCATGTTCGCGGCGACGCATGGCACAAAGCACACCCCGCGTCAGTGTATATCCTGTAAGAGAAGCGAGAAGTTCGCGCTCACCGGTATAGACCGGGATATCGCCACACATGGAGATTATTTCTGCTGCATCGCCTACAATATGCCTACGTTCACACAAAAGCGACACCGGTTCCCAACCGGCACCCAAAGCCACACGGATGACCTTTGGACTCTCTGCGATGAAAAGCCCATTTCCCAGTTGGACACGGTTGCGCAACTGCGCCTCGGTGAGCGAAGCAAAGACCTCGACACCGGGATGCGACAATGATGAGATTTCTATAATAGGCATACAAAAAATAATTTAACTTTTATTAACTTGCCTTCAGTGAACAAAACTGCTACATTAATGGTTATATATATGCATTAAGTTCACAGCCCCTCGCAGAAAAGCCTAACTGAGATGTGGCAATTATGTCTCGAAAGGCATAATGTAAACTTCGAATTGCATAGTAGTTTTGTCGTGTTTTATTTTGTGTTTGTGTTAGATTGCCTCTTGATGTGAATCACGGGGCAATCGTTTTTTTCGACTACTTTACAAGAGCCTTGCCGCGATATACGCCTTTGAGGACTCTCTCCACAGAAGAGGAAACAAATTCACCGGCGGGCATTCTGCCGTTAATTATCAGGTAAATGGCATTGTACAGCATATACTCCTGTGTGCTTCCCAAAGGATAAACATAATAGAAATCGGCAAGTTCATCAAGCGGATAATTAGGTTCCACTCCGTATGCCAAAGAGTAGTTGTCGTTATCTACATAAGCGACAGCCGGAGTGATGCTGAAATTATAGGGCGACTGATACTCTTCGGTCATCACATACTCGCCAAAGCTCTTTTCGCCGAGCACAACCACGTTGTTGTATCCCATAATGCTCCTTGCCGAAGCAATAAGTACCTCAGCCGCACCGCGGGTAGACTCGCCAATAATGAAATAGAGTTTTTCGAATCCCGAATCCTGTGACGGGGCAATGGTATATGTTGTATCATTGCTGCTGTTATAAGCATTGTAACTCAAACGACAGAATGTCTCACCTGCGCAGCTCTGCGGAAAGAGCGCCGAAGCCACACTGTTTGCAACAGCGATACTTCCACCGCTACAGTATCTAAGGTCGATGACAAGTTCGTCCACACCCTGTGAAGAGAAACGCGACAAGGCATCGGCAAATTCCTCGCCTCCTTCGGCTGTAAATCTGTTGCACACCATGTATCCTATATCATGTCCGCGCATGGAATATATTGTATCAAGGTAGAAAGCGGTAGGTTGAATCTCTGTTGCAGTCGGCAACTGCAATGTATCTCCCTCTTGCCACATATAGAGCATACTCTCCTCGTCGAGCACTATCCTCGAAGTGCATATCGAGGTTTCGCCACCGCGCTCCAGGTAACCATAGTTACCCGAATTGAGAGCATTTCTTCCCACCTTGGAAATCCACATTCCGCGCTTGAGACCGGCAACATCGGCGGGTGAACCCGGCTCCACAAACAGCACAAGCGCATAGCTCTTGCTGTTCTGTTTGCCCAACGGGTCGCGCATCAGAGCAAAGTCGAATCCGTACCCGGTAGATGTTACACTGTCAGTGGAGTAGGAAAAGATGTCGCCCTTCAACAGAATCGAAGAGAAGAATCTGTTGCTGTCGCCAAAAAACTCCTTGCGTTTGGGTTTCTTCAAGGAATCGCTCCACAAATAGACCTCACTCATTTTGGAGAAAGTCCACTGATTCTCACGTGTAATCTCCAGATATTCGTATGTTCTGTCCTCGCCACAAGCCGAAAGCATCAGCAACATGACGGACATATATATAAGCTTTCTCATAAAATTTACTGAATGACTGCACAAAAATACGCTTTTTTTCCCCCCTCTCAAACTCTTTTCTACAAATAATGCACAACAACGGGAAGAATAATTCTGGCAAAATGTAAACATTACACAAAAAAAGAAAGAAAATATGCACCGATTATTCAAAAATGATGTAACTTTGTAAGTAGATAGTCCAAAACACAAAGAATCCTACCAGATATGTTAACACAGATCATTAATGCCAAAATCCTTACCCCTCAAGGTTGGTTGAAGGATGGTTCAGTAATCATCAGAGACAACAAGATACTCGAAGTAACAAACTGCGACCTCGCAGTAGTGGGTGCGCAACTTTTCGATGCAAGAGGAATGTATGTTGTTCCCGGCGGCGTGGAGATACATGTACATGGTGGTGGAGGCAGCGACTTCATGGAAGGCACAGAAGAGGCATTCCGCAAGGCAATAGCCACACACATGAAACACGGTACTACAAGTATTTTCCCCACCCTCTCTTCCTCAACAGTTCCCATGATTGAGGCTGCAGCAGAAGTCTGCACAAAACTGATGAACGAGAAGGACAGCCCCGTCCTCGGTCTTCACCTCGAAGGTCACTATCTGAACATGAAGATGGCAGGTGGTCAGATACCCGAAAACATCAAGGACCCCGATCCTATGGAATACATTCCACTGGTAGAGAAGTGGGACTGTATAAAGAGATGGGACGCTGCTCCCGAGCTCCCCGGCGCTATGCAGTTCGGAAAATATATCACAGCAAAGGGAATACTTGCATCGGTAGCACACACACAGGCAGAGTTTGACGACATCCACATCGCATATTCAAACGGATATACCCACGCAACTCACTTCTACAACGCGATGCCCGGCTTCCACAAACGCCGCGAATATAAATACGAAGGCACTGTAGAGAGCATCTATCTGCACGACAACATGACGGTAGAGGTTGTAGCCGACGGTATCCACGTGCCCCACACGATTCTTCGTCTAATATATAAGATTAAAGGAGTGGAACGCGCCTGCGTAATCACCGACGCATTGGCATGTGCCGCCAGCGACAGCAAGGAGGCATTCGACCCCCGCGTAATCATTGAAGACGGTGTGTGCAAACTCGCCGACCGCTCTGCTCTTGCCGGCAGTATAGCCACAATGGACCGACTCATACGCACATTGGTGCAGAAAGCCGAAATTCCCCTTGCCGATGCTATACGAATGGCATCGGAGACCCCGGCAAAAATCATGAACGTCTACGACCGCAAAGGCTCATTGCAGAAAGACAAGGATGCCGACCTGATGATACTCGACGAAGACCTGAACATACGCGCTATATGGGCTATGGGTAAGCTCGTGGATGGCACATATACATTATAGAATAGTAGAATACACTTACAATCATAGCAGGAGGCTGTTTTAATCCCGGATTAAAACAGCCTCTTATAATAATAAACTTTATATGCATTCACATTTCATAAAAAGGATTATTATATTGCTACAGGCTCTATATCTGTTAGCAATACCACTCAGTGCACAAGAAGCCACGATTGCCCCTGTTACCCCATCATCCGAAACGCTCCAACAGAAGTTCGGAGCAAAAGATCGCAAGGCATTTCTTGCTCCCGAAAAAGAATTCTATCCCGAGACATGGTTCCATTTCATAGGTGGGAACGTCTCTTACGAAGGTATTACAGCCGACCTCGAAGCCATAGCCGAGGCAGGAATTTCGGGTGTACATTTCTTTCATGGTCAGTTCGGTGGCAAATGGCCCGCTACAGGCGAAGATATAACCTGCATGAGCGAAAAATGGGAAGATGCAGTGAGGTTCACTGCCGACGAATGCAGACGATTGGGACTGCGCTTCACCATGCAGAACTGCCCCGGATGGGCAATGGCTGGAGGTCCGTGGATAAAACCGGAAAGCGCAATGCGCACAATTGTTTCAAGCGAAAAGATAATTGAAACTTCGGGCAACATAGAAACAAACTTACAAATACCATCCGCAGCAAAGGAGGAGTGGCGCGACTACAAAGAGATAGCCGTTCTTGCCTTTCCCACCCCCGAGGGGGCATCGAAGCCCGTTCCTGTTCCATCGAAGATAGATAGCAAAGAAAAATATGATTGGAGCAGCCTCATACTCAAGGGCAAGGAACTGACTCTTCCCGCCGGAGGCAACACCCATACAGTCATCGTCGACTACGGTAAGCCCACAATCATCCGCACAATGGAACTCTCCCCGATACAGACATTCAACCATGCAATGTCATACGGTCCCGAAGTCAGAATCAGAATGTTCGCCATAGACAGCCGCGGTGGCGAAACAAAGGTTATCGATGCTCCTATGCCCGCCTCAAACTGGCAGGATGGAGCCAACATGAGCATAGCCTGCAATGAGGTAAGCGATGCCACAAGATACAGAATTGAGATTACAAACGAATATAGTATGCGGCTGAGACATCTGCGCCTGCTCGCCCTTGCACGCAAAAACAGTTGGGAATCGGAAGCCGCATGGACACTGCGTGCCTTTGAACGCACAGCAGACGACGTAATCCAATCGGAACAGGCATATCTCGACCCCAAAAAGATAATTGATGTAACCGTCTGCATGGACAGCACGGGACTCTTTCGCTGGAAAGCGCCACATGCCGGAGAATGGACAATAATGCGTATAGGTCATGTCAATGCAGGACAGAAGAACGGTCCCGCCCCACCCTCCGGCACAGGATGGGAATGCGACAAACTCTCTAACGAAGGGGCAGAAGTACATTTCAGCGGCTACATAGGACACCTCACATCTGATGCCCTCAAAGGAGAACGGTTGAAGGGACTGTTGCTCGACAGTTGGGAGTGCCGTGTGCAGACATGGACAAACAGAATGGAAAAAGAGTTCAACAAGCACAATGGATACGACCTTCGTCAATGGCTGCCGGCAATATTCGGTTATGTGATAGATTGCCCCGAAACAACGTCGCGCTTCCTGCTCGACTGGCGTTCCACCATCAACGAACTTTTTGCGAACAGATTCTACAAACGCATATCGGAACTCGGACGCGAAGCAGGACTATCGGTCCTATACGAGACAGCCGCCGGAGATGTCTTCCCCGGCGACATCATGGAGTACTTCAAATATGCCGACGTGCCGATGTGCGAATTCTGGCACCCATTCAGCAACGGCTATGTAGGAGACCTCGACTTCAAACCGATAAAGCCTACGGCATCGGCTGCACGTCTTTACGGCAAACCGCGTGTAAATGCCGAATCATTCACCTCGTTCAACCTCACATGGGACGAACGCTGGGAGATGTTGAAAGAGGTTGCCGACTTCAATGCCGTTGAAGGAGTTACGCACAATGTATTCCACACCTACACCCACAACCCTCAAATCGATTACCTGAAGCCAGGTACTTCATTCGGTTCAAGGATAGGCACACCATTCCTGCGCGGACAGACATGGTGGCGCCACATGAGGGAATTCACCACCTATCTTGCACGATGCAGCTATATGCTCGAACGCGGCAAGCCTGTAAGCGACATCCTCTGGTATCTCGGCGACGAGATAAGCCACAAGCCCTCGCAGAAACTGCCCTTCCCCGAAGGCTACAGATTTGACTATTGCAACCCCGACATACTCCTCAATCGTCTGAGCGTAGAGGATGGACGTATAGTAACACCCGAAGGATTGAGTTACCGCGCCATCTGGATACCCGAAAACAAGCGGATGCTGCCCCAAACATTGGAGCGGCTGCACAATCTGATGGAAGAAGGTGCATATGTGATAGCATCTGCCCCTAAGGGGATAGCAACACTCTCGGGAGGCAAGCGTGCACAGCGTAGGTTCAATAAAGCCGTCGATGCCATTTGGAGCAAAGCCCTCTCCGGTAAAATCAAACGCATCGGCAAGGGCGGCATCCTCAGCGGAACAAGCATAGAAGATGCCATTGCAACATTATCACTCCCAGCAGATGTAAAAGGCAACGGAATACGTTGGATTCACCGCAGGACGGAGGGTGCCGACTTTTACTTTGTTACTCCAATGCAAGGAAAATCGTTCGACGGCAAAGTAGAGTTCCATGCAACAGGAGAGACAGAGATATGGAACCCCGTAAACGGCGATATCCACACTGTCGAAAGCAACCCGGCAAACGGATACACATCAATAGATTTATCACTGCCTAAGGGAGGCTCGTGCTTTGTTGTAATACACAACGGCACTCCCGCCGGAAAAAGGAAGATATGTAGCAGAGAAAATGAAAAGAGAATCTCAGGCGAATGGACAATCACATTCCCCGAAGGCTGGGGCGCACCCGACACTCTCATCACAAAGGAGCTGAAACCCTGGAACAGTCTCGAACTCCCGGAGGAGGCAAAAGCATTCTCTGGCACAGCGACTTACAAAACCACTTTCATAGCAAACAGCGAGATGTTCTCTGCACCTCTTACATTGGATATAGGAAAAGTGAATATGATTGCTGCAATAAAGGTCAACGGCAAGAGCGCAGGAACACTTTGGTGTGCCCCATACAGCCTCGACATAAGCAAATATATAAAAGAGGGAGAGAACGAACTTGTAATAGAAGTAACAAGTACATGGTACAACCGGCTCGTCTACGATGCATCGCTACCCGAGGAGAAGCGGAAAACATGGACCATTGCCGGACCATCAGCCAATTCCCCCTTGCGCGAATGCGGTCTTATGGGACCGGTAAGACTCATATATTGAGCGGCTGTTTGATTAAATGATTATGCGATATTATACCTAAAAAGTAAAACCCCATCCTTCAATGGATAAAAAACTATTCTAAAAAGTTCCTGCCCTTAAAGGGGAGGTGGATTCAAAAACGACAGTTTTTGAAGACGGAGGGGTTTTCCTCGCGTAGTATGGTTTATTGTAGTACGATGGGTTAAGAA
>JAZNKR010000104.1:0-1630 GCA_045578665.1 Bacteroidaceae bacterium
CTGATCTGGCAGATTGGTTGTAATCTGCCCCACGGCAGACAGGAAAGGTATATGGTGGTACTGCCGCCGTTTATCAATTACAGCCTTGTTAATGCTATGTTGGAGCCGCTGGCTTTTGGTTTCCGTGTGATTCTCATTCCCGCATACGACCCAAGCAAATTTGATGAATATATCAAGAAATATCGTCCCAATCATATCAGTTCGATTCCGGCCTATTGGGAAGCTTGTCTGACTAACGAGAAGCTTACGCATATGGATTTGTCTTGTTTGAAGTACATTTTCTATGGCGGAGATGCTATGAATGTAAAGAAAGAGGCAGAGGTAAACGAACTGTTGGCAAATGGCGGAGCCAATATCAAGCTGCGGAAAGGCCTTGGCTCTACCGAGATGGTTAGCGCAGCAACCGTGACTTATGACGATTGCAATATGCCCGGAAGTGTAGGTGCACCGCTGATAAAAGTCAATTGTAAAATTGTAGAACCTGATACATTTGATGAACTTACTTACAACCAAGAGGGTGAAATCTGCTTTGCAGGTGAAACGCTTATGCTTGGTTACTATAACAAACAGAATGCCACCGACGAAATTGTTAAGATTCATCCTGACGGACAGCGTTGGATTCATACAGGTGATTTAGGATACATCACAGAGAATGGTGTTCTGTTTATTACAGGCCGCATTAAACGAATCATTATGACCAAAGGCAAAGACGGCGTTGTCACCAAGATGTTCCCAGACCGAATTGAAAAGGCAGTTTTACAGCATCCGGCAGTGGGTTTGTGTTGCGTGATCGGTGTCGAAGATGAGACAAGAATCCACTATGCAAAAGCTGTAGTTGTCTTAAATGAAGGTTTTGAGGAAAGTGACGAGCTGACGCAGGAAATTATTTGCAACTGCAAAGCGGCATTGCCCGAATATATGGTTCCTGAGATTGTAGAGTATCGCACTGATCTACCTAGGACGGAACGCGGTAAAGTCGATTACAGGGCGCTGGAAAAAGAAGCAGAATAAGAAGAGATGCTCAACACGACCGATTATGTATGGTACTCTCACCTGTAGGAAATGTACCCCGGGGAGTGATTTGCACCCCATCGGGAGATGGATGCACCCCGCATAAAGTGAGATGCTGCTCATTTAGAAGACCCTATTAAATCTGTTTGTTATTCCCCCATATAAACACCCTCTTTTGTCTACGGACAAAAGAGGGTTTCAGTCTGTCAAAGAACCCCTGTTTTCATTAAGCGAAAGCAGGGGTTCTTTGACAGACTGAATCGACAATCTTCTATCGAAGATTGTCGATTATGGAAAGGTAGCACAAATTCGATGCCCTTTCATTTTTTGAGCTATGTGTTCGAACCACTACATATTATTTATAATTCGTCGGCAAAGCCGACACCGAAATTATTCATTATTCATCAGCGAAGCGGCTTCATTATTCAATATTCATTGAAAATCCTGTCAAATGAATGATGAATATTGAATAATGAAAAATGAATAATACAAAACAAAAATCCTGCCGACAAGAATCGACAGGATTTTCGTTTTGGCGGAGAAGGAGGGATTTGAACCCTCGATACCCTTTTGGGGTATACACGATTTCCAATCGTGCGCGCTCGGCCAGCTACGCGAC
>JAZNKR010000105.1:0-15341 GCA_045578665.1 Bacteroidaceae bacterium
GTAGCAACTTAAAGAATAGAACCTTAAGGGCTTAAGCATGTTTACCGGACAGTAATATTCTACAATGAACAGACAAATGCCGCAATCTTTTGGTTGCGGCATTTGTCTGTTATCTTTTGCTCATATAGTCGGTAAATTGCATGATGAAGCGTTTCTGCTGCATTGTCTCAGGGGTCTCCCGGTATGCCGATTTGGGGCATTGCGAGAACTGGCGCCTGAGCAGATTGTAGACGGGGGTGTACTCCTTGAGGAACATGGCATAGTAACAGGCTACAATTGTGCCGGTGCGTCCTATGCCGCCGCGGCAGTGGATGTATATCATGTTGTTCTTCTCTTTGAGTATGGAGGTTATTGTCTCGAGCAGTTGCGCAACCTCGTGGTTGGAGCCCGGAATGCCGCAATCCTTTATGGCGAAGCGTATGTGCGTCTGGTTTTCATGGAGCCATTGTGTGTATGGTAACAGTTCACCACGCTCGGTGAGGTCTATGAAGTGGGTTATTCCGAAACGTATGAAGCGGTCGATGTCCCTGCGTCCCAATTTTTCGCTTGATGTTGCGGGATATTCTCCGGCATAGATACGTTCGTCCACTTTGTAGCTGTTGCGTATAGGGGTCTCTATCGTGGGGTTGTCGAGCTGGTGGTTGAATGTGTATATGCAGTTTATCATCCTGCTTGGCAGATGCGACATAATCTCCCGCTCAAACTTTTTGTCTATCATGTATCCTTCTGCCGCTGTCGCCGATGCCATTGCGCCTGACAGTGTCGCGGCTGTGTGGCATCCCGATGATAGGGCGCGGTGCAATGTCTCCTCAAATGTGTTGCTTCCGAGAAATATTCTCATGGCTTCGGTTGCCGTGCCGATGCTCTCTTTCGGGGTGGCAGGGGAGGTGGTGTCTGTGTCGAATTTCTCCCCGATATACTTCCTTATCTCCTCTTTACTCTTTCCGTTATGCGTCAGATGGACGATTGCTGCTATTGCTTGCGCATCCTTTATGCTGCCCGAGGCGGTGCAGGTTGCCTTTGCCGATATTTCGGATAGCTGCAATGCTTCGTCGATGTTCTTTGCGTACAGCCCTATGGGGATGGCACAAAGGGTGGGGATTGTATCGGGTGTGCCGTTGCCGGTATCTTTGCCGTTGAGCAACCGCACGAGGGCATCTGTGTATGGCAGGTTGGCAAATTTCCGTCCCCATTTATGCAGATACTCTATGAGGATTTCGGGTGTGTGTCCGCTATCCTCTATGAGCCATTCGGCGGCTGCGAGTATTATTACCGAGTCGCCTGTGGGGTGTGCCGTCTGGGGTAGGGGGGATAGTGTGCAGACTTCCGATGGGTGGTCTATGAAGTATGAGCCTGCTATGTCGCTTGCTATGGCTCCTGTAATCATGCTACTTTATACCTTCCACGAATCCTTCAACTACACTTTCTATGTTTTCGCCAATTTTCTTTATCTCTTTCTTGGTGGCTTTGATTGCTCCTTTTGTAAACGAGCCGTAGTAGCGTCCTTTGAGTTTGGCGAGCTCCTTCTCTTCCGATTCCGATAGTTCACCAGCTTCTAATTTCTTCTCTAATTTGGAGAATCTTTCGGTGAGTTCCTCGAACTCTTTATCGGTGTATTTGTCGAAATTCTCTTCTATATCTTTGCAGATTTCATTCATCTCTCTCAGCGCGCTTGAATTTGTGTCGCACGATGCGAAACTGATGGCAAGCAATAGTGTGAAAAGTATAAGAAATGATTTTTTCATGGTTTTTGTATTTATATTATTTTACAAATATAGCTGTTTAGAATTAAATTTCGTTTAAATTTGCACCGGATTTTTAAATAGCTTCATATTTATATAGAAATGAACATGCCGTCATTTGTCGATTTAATGGAAATTGCAGGAACGTTTGCTTTTGCCATCAGTGGTATAAGATTGGCCTCAGCCAAACGTTTCGACTGGTTCGGTGCTTATGTTGTGGGTCTGGTTACTGCCATCGGCGGTGGTACCATAAGAGATATTTTGTTGAACGTACCCCCTTTCTGGATGACTAATTCCATGTATCTGCTCTGTTCGGCATTTGCTCTCTTTTGGGTGATTCTCTTCGGTAAATATCTGATTAAACTCAACAACACGTTCTTTGTGTTCGACACCATCGGTCTTGCTCTGTTCGTTGTTGTGGGTGTGGAGAAGACACTTGCTCTCGATTATCCGATATGGGTGGCTGTGGTCATGGCCACTCTCACAGGTTCGGCGGGTGGTGTCATGCGTGATATTTTCATAAACGAAGAGCCTCTTTTCTTCCGCAAGGAGATTTATGCCATGGCATGTGTAATAGGCGCTTTGGTCTATTGCCTATGCGACAGGTTGGGTGCCGAGACCATTGTTTCGCAGATTGTTTGCAGTGTCTTCATCTTCATTGTGCGTACGTTGGCAGTGAAGTACAATATATGTCTGCCGGTGCTGCATGGAGATGATGAGATTGAATCCGGTAAATAGCATTGCTTTATATAACAAACAATATATGGGCGCTTGTCAATTGACAAGCGCCCATATATTGTTTGTTATGTCTGTTACGGGCAGGTCTCACAGACGAGCCAAGGGACAAGCAGTATCTGAAAGCTGATGCCATGGTCAATGGTTTTGTTAAAGCGAGCAATAGAAATTTTGTGTAGGCTATCTATCATTGTTGGAATAAGACGAAAAGTGCAATCGTCGGTATGGAACTGCCGTATGTGGACCCGCATGTGCGGCGGTGTGAGAGGTTGATAAACGAAAGTAGGAGATAAACTCCATTACTTTCGTTTATCTCCTACCCGCTTGGGAATATATATCTGTCTATTATTCGCCTTTGATAGCTGCTACGCCGGGAAGTACCTTACCCTCGATCGCCTCGAGCAATGCACCACCACCTGTAGAGATGTATGATACCTGGTCAGCCATGCCGAACTTGTTGATGCAGGCTACTGAGTCGCCACCACCGATGAGTGAGAATGCACCCTCGCTTGTTGCCTTTGCGATAGCCTCGGCAATTGCGCGTGAACCTGCTGTGAAGTTGTCGAACTCGAATACACCTGCGGGACCGTTCCAGAGGATTGTCTTTGCGCCTTCGATAGCTGCTGCAAATGATTTCTGTGTTGCAGGACCTGCGTCGAGACCTTCCCAACCTTCGGGAATTGCACCTGCGGGAACAACCTGTGTGTTTGCATCGTTAGAGAATGCGTCGGCTGCTACACAGTCTGTACCGAGAACGAGGTTTACACCTTTTGCCTTAGCCTGCTCCATGATGTTGAGTGCAAGGTCGAGTTTGTCGTCCTCTACGATTGAGTTACCGATGTGACCACCCTGTGCCTTTGCGAATGTGTATGTCATACCACCGCAGAGGATGAGGTTGTCTACTTTGTCCATGAGGTTCTCGATGATACCGATCTTTGTAGATACCTTAGAACCACCCATGATGGCTGTGAAGGGACGCTTGATATCCTTGAGGATGTTGTCAACAGCCTGAACCTCTTTCTCCATGAGGTAACCGAGCATCTTGTTGTCAGCGTCGAAATAGTCTGCTACAACAGCTGTAGATGCGTGGCGGCGGTGTGCTGTACCGAATGCGTCGTTGATGTAGCAGTCGGCATATGATGCCAATGTCTTAGCAAACTCTTTCTGAGACTCTTTCATAGCCTTCTTTGCATCGTTGTATGCGGGGTCTTCCTTGTCGATGCCTACGGGTTTGCCCTCTTCTTCGGGGTAGAAGCGGAGGTTCTCGAGAAGAAGTACTTCGCCTGCTTTGAGGGCTGCAGCTGCCTCAGCTGCCTTTGCGCAGTCGGGAGCGAACTGTACTGCAACGCCGAGTTTCTCTGATACGGCGTCTACAATCTGGCTCAATGAATATTTTGCGTTTACTTTGCCTTTGGGCTTGCCCATGTGCGACATGATGATGAGTGCACCACCGTCTGCCAACACTTTCTTGAGTGTGGGGAGTGCGCCACGGATACGTGTGTCGTCAGTGATTTTACCCTCTTCGTTCAAGGGTACATTGAAGTCTACGCGAACGATTGCCTTTTTGCCGGCAAAGTTGTAATTGTCAATTGTCATCATTGTTCTGTTATTTTGAAATTGGTTAATTTTCCTGTTATGTTGTTTGTAACTTGTTGTCAGTTAAATCTCTGCAAATATAATCTTTTTATTTGATATATACTTATGGTATCAACTTTTTTTCTCTGTTTTTTCTCTTCGGGCATACTCTTTGCATATTGCCGTTAGTCCGCAGGTTGTGCATTCCGGGCTTCGTGCCTTGCATTTGTATCTGCCGTGGAGTATGAGCCAATGGTGTGCTTTGGGCATAAGCTCGTCGGGTATGTACTTTACAAGACGCTTCTCGACGCTGTATGGTGTCGTGCAACTTTTTGGTACAAGCCCTATGCGATGGCTTACTCTGAAGACGTGTGTATCCACTGCCATTGCCGACTTGTTGTATACCACGGCCTGTATTACGTTGGCTGTCTTGCGTCCTACTCCTGGCAGTCGGGTCAGCTCTTCGAGTGTGTCGGGTACCTCGCCACCGAATTCTTCGGTCAGCTTCTGCGCCATGCCTACAAGATGCTTGGCTTTGTTGTTGGGGTACGATATGCTTTTAATGTAGTTGTACACTTCGTCGGGGTGTGCAGCTGCAAGTTCTTCGGGGGTGTCGTAGCGTGCAAACAGGTCGGGGGTTACCATGTTTACTCGTTTGTCGGTGCATTGCGCGGATAGGATTACTGCTATCAGCAACTGGAACGGATTCTCATAGTGCAGCTCCGTCTCGGCTATCGGCATTGCTTCTGCAAAATATTGAAGTACTTGGTCGTAAAGCTCTTGTACCTTCATACCTATGTGTTATGTGTCGCTCTGTTTTGCCGTTTCTCCTATGGCATCAGTTTGCACTCTCGAACAGTTTGAGGAAACGTATGTCGTTTTCGCTGAAGAGACGAAGGTCTTTTACCTGGTATTTGAGGTTGGTGATGCGCTCGATACCCATTCCGAGTGCGTAGCCGGAATACTCCTTGCTGTCGATGCCGCAGAGTTCGAGTACATTGGGGTCTACCATTCCGCAACCGAGAATCTCTACCCATCCTGTGCCTTTGCAGAAGGGGCATCCTTTACCGCCGCAGATGTTGCAGCTGATGTCCATTTCGGCAGAGGGCTCTGTGAAGGGGAAGTACGAGGGGCGCAGACGTATTTTGGTGTCGTTGCCGAACATCTCTTTTGCGAAGAGAAGCAGCACCTGCTTCAGATCGGTGAAGGATACGTTCTTGTCGATGTAGAGTGCTTCCAATTGGTGGAAGAAGCAGTGTGCACGGTAGCTGATTGCTTCGTTGCGGTATACACGACCGGGAGCAATGATGCGGATGGGGGGCTGTGTAGTCTCCATTACTCGGCTCTGTACGCTGCTGGTGTGTGTGCGCAGTATGATGTCGGGGTGTGCTTCTACGAAGAATGTGTCCTGCATATCGCGTGCGGGGTGGTCTTCGGCGAAGTTCATTGCTGAGAATACGTGCCAGTCGTCTTCTACCTCCACTCCGTTGGCTATTGAAAAGCCCAGACGTGAGAAGATGTTGATTATCTCGTTCTTTACTATCGACAAGGGGTGGCGTGTTCCCAATTTGGTGGGGTAGCCGGGACGTGTGAGGTCGAGTTCACACTGCTCCTCTTCCTTGTTCTCGAGGCTCTCTTTCAGTGAGTTGATTTTCTCCTGTGTGGCTGTCTTGAGTTCGTTGAGCTTCATTCCGAACTCTTTCTTCTGCTCTGCGGGTACTTCGCGGAATTGTGCCATGAGGCCGTTGAGGATACCTTTCTTGCTGAGGTATTTGAGTCGAAGTGCCTCCAGCTCTTCGGCGTTGTTTGCTGTGATGCTTTTGATCTCTTCAAGCAACAGTTCTATCTGCTCTATCATCTTAGGGAGATTCTATAAATTAGTGATTAATTGTTTCTTTTTTGTAGGGCGGTTCCTTCTTGGGTCGCTTTGGGTCCTGTCCCTGCATCTTTCCGACATTCGGGATTGTCTTTTATATTGGAAATCAACTATAAACAAAACTCAAAACCGACACGTTATGGTTTATGGAACCTCCCTTCAGTTTTATTGTTTCTTTAAGGGTTGTCGTTTAATCTTGCAAATTTAATAAATTTATGATGATTTATTGCAACATGCTGTTTCTTTTTTTCAGTTTCAGAAAATCAGGGATAAAAAAAGCGTTGCTTTTGTTGTAAGCAACGCTTTTGGGAAAAACTGTTTATCGGATTTCCATTATTTCGCACTCTCTTCTGTAGCTGTGCTGTCTTCTGCTGAATTGAACATGTCGGAAAAATCCTGAGGATTGTTTCTCTGCTCCTTGATGTCCTGGAGAACCGAGAAAAGACAATTGTTGTTTGTGTCTTTGTTTGCCTCGGGAACTTTTTCCATCAATGCGCTGAGCTCGTCGTTGTCGAACATGTCGGCACATTGGATGAGCATGAAGAGACCTGCCATTGTTCCTATGTTCTTCTCTACAAACTCTTTGGCGATGCCTGATACCTTATCGGCTGTTGCCTGCAATTCGCCGATGATGGCTTCGCGCTGCTCGTCGGTGAGTGTGGTATCCATGTAGAGGCGCATCTGCTTCTCCTGCATTTCAGATACGGGAGACATGATGCTTTCCTGCAATGCAGCATTTAGGTCGTTGGACTCTGTTCCTCTGACTGCTATGCTCTCGTTGTTGATGTCTGCAGTGATGTTACCTCCTTCGAGGAAGAGCATTGTAAGGGGCTCCTCGGTAGAGTGTTTTACAAGGTAGTAGAGCTTGCAGTTTTCGACATTTCCTGAGAATTCGAACTTGCCGTCTTTGATTACTGCGTATGTCTCGGGAGTGTAGTTTACTCCGTCAACAGAGTAACCGAGAGATATGGTGTCTCCGTCATTCAAGCCGTCAATGGCAATGGTTCCATCTATTTTGTACGACTTTGTTCCACCGCACGATACCAATAACACCATGAGTGCGATTACTGAAAATAGTTTTTTCATCTTCTTCTTTTCTTCTTGCTTTTAATGAATATTTCTTAGCAGATGTACTGCTGGCTTATCGATTCGTTGTTGAGTACGCACTTGATTGCTGCCGCAAAGATGTTGGCAATTGACAACTGCTTGATTTTGGGGCATGAGCGCTCGTAGGGGATTGAATTTGTGAAGACAATCTCTGTGAGTGCCGATTCGCGTACACGTTCCGATGCGTTGCCTGACATGATGCAGTGTGATGCGATGGCGCGTACCGAGTTCGCACCGCTTTCGAGCATCAGGTTGGCAGCCTTTGATATTGTTCCGGCTGTGTCAACGATGTCGTCTACAAGTACCACGTCCTTGCCCTGTACATCGCCGATGATCTGCATTGTGTCTACAACGTTTGCCTTAGAGCGTGTCTTGTGGCAGAGTACCATGGGTACACCGAGATATTTTGCGTATGTGCTGGCGCGTTTCGAACCGCCGACGTCGGGAGTTGCAATCACAAGGTCCTTGAGCTTCAATGACTGTATGTAGGGTACAAATACCATTGATGCATAGAGGTGGTCAACGGGAATGTCGAAGAAACCCTGTATCTGGTCGGCATGGAGGTCCATTGTGATGATGCGGCTTGCGCCTGCTGTGCTCAACAGGTTGGCTACCAGTTTTGCACCGATTGATACACGGGGTTTGTCCTTGCGGTCCTGACGTGCCCATCCGAAGTAGGGCATTACGGCTACAATGCTCTTGGCTGATGCACGCTTTGCAGCGTCAATCATGAGAAGGAGTTCCATGAGGTTGTCAGAGTTGGGGAAGGTTGACTGGATGAGGAATACATCCTTTCCGCGTATCGACTCCTCGTAAGATACTGCAAACTCGCCGTCGGCAAAGTAAGTTGTGTTCATTTGACCGAGTTCGCAATCGAGCTCTTTACAAATTTCTTCGGCCAGGTAACGTGATTTTGTACCTGAAAATACCATAAATTGGGTATTGTCCATATATTTAATGTTTGTTGGTTTGTTCTTGTTCATAATTCTTCTGCAAAGGTATGTATTTCTTTTATTTTATAGTGGGTTTTGCTATAGTTTATTTATGATTTTTTGCAATTTGCAGAAGTAATTTATCAATTCGCTGTAGTCTGTGGAGCGTCGTGCGTCGAATTTTTCCCACAACATCTTGTCGAGGATGACGCCTCCGAATTTGTATTGCGGGAGTTTCTTCAGATTATATTCGTCGAGCTCTCCGAATGCCCATACCTTCTTGTTTATGACCTTCTTGCCAAAGTCGTTGAGTTCTGTACTCTGATAGAATGTGCGTCCCAACGGACCGAAGTATATTATGTCATAAGTTTTCTTAAGCTCTACAAGCTCTTGCAGATTGTTGCTGTTGGCAATGGTTTTCCCTTGTATGGGAGCATCTGCCTTTTGCTCGTGGTTTATGTTTATAAGGCGACCTGCCAATTTGTATTCTTGGCTGAAACGGGGGAAGTTGCAGGCAAATATCTTTTTGTGGTATTTGACCGGTATCAGGTTCAGAAGTCGCTCTATATATTGAGGGTGGGGATGTGATTTGTATAGCAAGAGGTAGTCGAGACCTTCTTCGAAAAGTCTTGTTATAATCTTGTCTTCTTCGATAAAAAAATGAGGTCTTGTAGCAACGGCAAGTTTCATGTTCTTATTAAGATTGTTTAGGGATAATTAACTTATCAACTGCGAAGATAAGGTTTATGTTTGGTAAAAGCAAGTTTCCTTGCTTATAATTTCTCGCTGTTAGTTTTTTTGCTTGATGCTTTTGAAGGAATAGACCCTTTGCGAACCATTTACTTTTTCTTTTGTTTATATAGCGAATCAAACAAATAATAATTATGGGAAAGGAGAGTATTCAGATTCTTAAGAAACGTATCGATATTCCTCGTCTGCTTGCAAGCCTCAATGCAGCATTGAGCGAGGAATGGCTTGCCTATTATCAATATTGGGTTGGCAGTCTGGTGGTTGAGGGCGCTATGCGTTCCGATGTGCAGCGCGAGTTCGAGGAGCATGCCGAGGAGGAGTTCATGCATGCCAAACTGCTTGCCGAACGTATTATTCAGCTCGAGGGTACACCTGTGCTTGACCCAACTCAGTGGTTTTCGCTTGCTCGTTGCAAATATGCCGTGCCATTGCAGAATGATGTCATGAGTATGCTCAAACAGAATATAGCATCGGAACGTTGCGCTGTAGTCCGTTACGAAGAGATTGCTTCGTATACTAACGGGCTCGATTTCACAACGTGCGATATTGCAAAAAGGATTATGGCCGAGGAGGAGGAACACGAACAGGAGTTGCAGGACTATTTGCGCGATGTGCAGTGGATTACGCAGTCGCTATCCTGCAAATGCTGATTACAGTGTGTAAAAGGAGTAAAGAGAATATTGTGCGTCACTGCACAATATTCTCTTTACTCCTTTTATTATATATCAGTCTATATATCTTTTGGTAATCTCTGAGTATTCGTCTATGCGACGGTCGCGCAGGAAAGGCCACCATCGGCGAACCGATTCGCTGCGACTCAGGCTTACCTCAACTACGGCATTCTCTTCCTCTTCGCCAAGATGGGCAATGAATTCTCCCTGAGGACCGGCTACGAAACTGTGTCCCCAGAAACTGATGCCGTTTGTCATACCCGACGGGTCGGGCTCGTGTCCGGTGCGGTTTACTGCTATTACGGGCAGTCCGTTAGCTACGGCATGTCCCCGTTGCACTGTTTGCCATGCTCCAAGTTGGCGTGCTTTTTCTTCGGGGGTGTCTGTGCTTTCCCAGCCTATGGCGGTGGGGTAGATGAGCAGGTCGGCACCGCGCAGTGCCATCAGGCGTGCCCCTTCGGGGTACCATTGGTCCCAACATACCTGCACTCCAAGTGTGCATAGCGATGTGCGTATTGGGCGGAAGCCGATGTCGCCGGGGGTGAAGTAGAACTTTTCGTAATATGCGGGGTCGTCGGGGATGTGCATCTTGCGGTATTTGCCGGCTATGCTGCCGTCGGTGTCGAAAACCACAGCGGTGTTGTGGTACAGACCTTTGGCGCGTGCCTCGAAGAGTGAGGTTACTATTACCACTCCCAACTCTTTCGCTATTTTGCCGTAGAACTCGGTCGACGGACCGGGGATGGGTTCGGCAAGGTCGAATTTTGCAGTCTCTTCTGTCTGGCAGAAGTAGAGCGAGTTGTGGAGTTCCTGCAATATTATGAGCTGTGCGCCTTTTGCTGCAGTGTCGCGTATGTTCTCTGCGAGTTTTTGTTTGTTGCTTTCAATGTCGGCGCTGTTGGATTGCTGTATTATACCTATTTTAATCGTGTCCATTTTTTTTTTATTCATTTGTGGGGTATTGCATTGTTACACAGTGTAGTGAACCGTGCTGTTTGATGAGTGCCCTGCAGTCTATACCTACTATATCGTATTCCGGAAATGCCTCTTTGAGAGCGGATGCCGCCTTTGCATCGTTCTCGGGTTGTGCATAGGTGGGGTAGAGGATTGCGCTCTCCATTATCAGAAAGTTGGCATATGTTGCAGGCAGGCGCTCGCCATCTTCGTATATGGCATCGGGCGACGGCAGAGGAATCAGACGGTATGGGGTTCCCTCTTTGGTAGCGAAGCTCTTCAACTGCTCTTCCATAGCCTTGAGGTCGGCATACTGTTCGTCTGTCTCGTCTGTACATTGCATGTAGACTATCGTGTCGTCGGGAGTGAGGCGGGCAATCGTGTCTATGTGTCCGTCTGTGTCATCGCCTATGAGGTTGCCGTAGTCGAGCCACAGAATGTGCTCGGCAAAGAGTCGTCTCTTCAGCTCTTCCTCTATCTGTGGTTGTGTGAGCGGCTGGTTGCGGTTGGGCGCCATCAGACATTGCGAGGTGGTGAGTATGGTGCCTTTGCCATCACTTTCTATAGAGCCTCCTTCGAGTACAAAATCGCTGTTGTCGATATACGTTCCGGGTATCAGAATGTTTTCCTTATATATTTGGCGGTTTATGGCATTGTCGAGTGTGGATTCGAATTTCTTGCCCCATCCGTTGAAGCAGAAGTCGCCGTACATCAGTCTCTCGCCATCGCTGAAGGTGATGAAGGCGTGGTCTCTTGCCCATGTGTCGTTTGTGTTGCACTCGAACAGGGTGATATTTCGGAGGTCGGCTTTGCTGCCGGCGAGCTGCTCTTTCACTTTTGCTGTGTCCGGCGCAACGATGAGCAAACGACCGCGAAGGCTTATCTCCGTTGCGAGTTGTATGAAGCACTCTTCCACCTCCTGCAACATATATGCCCAGTCGCTGTTTTCGTGTGGCCATGTGAGTTGCACCAACTGTTGCTTGTGCCATTCTGCGGGCAAACGTACTTCTCTTTCCATCTTACTCACTGTTTTCTCATGCTTTTGCGGTCGAAGAAGGGGTTCTTTGCTCCCGCACTTATGGGGATGGCAATCAGGCATGTGCAGTCGGGCATCCATCCGAGTGCGCGGGCTGCATATCCTGCCGAGTACATCACACGGGTGTCGAGTCTCAGGTCGGCTGCAGTTGCGCACGCCGAGCCTAAGGCGATGCCGACATCTACAAGGTTCATGGCACAAGGAGTGCCTTCGCTGCGGCTATCGCATGTGGGTGCTCCACAGTAGGCGCAGTTGAGTGCCATCGGTTGTTCGCGAGTGCCTATCAACAGTATGGCATCGGCAGAGAGAATGTTTATTGCGTCTCTCATCAGACCTCCTCTGCTGCGTTCCTCGCCCATCTGGTGGAGCTTGTCGCTGAGGATGGTAATATCTTCGCCGGTAACGAGTTTTATCTCTATAAGGTCTTCACCTTTTGCCTTAGGTGCTGTACGTGCTGCCGTCATCATCTGTTTTGCCGCTTCAATGACCTGCTGGCGTCGTATTTCTCTTTCGTCGTATATCATGGTTGTTCTGTTTTTGTTGTTTTTTTGCAAAAGTAAAAAATAAAATTGTTTATACAATGATTTTTACAGAACTATATCTCATGAAGCAAATATTTGTTCCGAAACAATATCGAATACTTTTTTGCTTTTTTGCGCATCATCTTGATATATGTTGATTTATTTTGCGTAACTTTGCAAAGTTGTGGCAAAAGCTGCAAAATTTGATGATAAACATAAAATTATATAAGATGTCTTTGAAACAGAAACGTTTTTTCTTGCAGGAAAATGAGCTGCCTACGCAGTGGTATAATATTCAGGCAGATATGCCTACAAAACCGGGCACCATGCTCGACCCGGTAACACGCGAACCGGTTACAGTGGAATCCCTGTCTCGTCTGTTGTCAGTAGAGGCGAGCCGTCAGGAACTCAACATGACAGACAGCTGGATAGACATTCCCGAACCTGTGCTCGAGATGTACAGATACTACCGTTCCACACCTCTTGTCAGAGCGTACGGACTCGAGAAGGCTATAGGCACTCCCGCGCATATCTACTTCAAGAACGAGAGTGTGAGCCCTGTAGGTTCCCACAAACTCAATTCGGCAATTCCCCAGGCATACTATTGCAAAATGGAGGGAGTAACCAATGTTACGACCGAGACAGGCGCAGGTCAGTGGGGAACAGCATTGGCATACGCTTCCAAAGTATTCGGGCTTGAGAGTGCCGTATATCAGGTGAAGGTCAGCTACGAACAGAAACCCTATCGCCGCAGTGTGATGCAGGTGTTCGGTTCACAGGTTACCCCTTCGCCCTCAATGTCGACACGTGCCGGCAAGGATATCCTTACACAGTTCCCAAACCATCAGGGTTCATTGGGTACAGCGATATCAGAGGCAGTGGAGCTTGCTCTCACCACTCCCAACTGTAAATATACACTCGGTTCTGTGATGAGCCACGTGAGTCTGCACCAGACAATTATAGGTCTCGAGGCAGAGAAGCAGATGGAGATGGCAGGAGAGTATCCCGATATCGTAATCGGCTGTTTCGGTGGCGGCTCCAACTTCTCGGGTATATCATTCCCCTTTATGCGTCATAATATTTTCGACGGCAAGAAGACACGTTTCATTGCAGCCGAGCCTCAGTCATGCCCAAAACTTACACGCGGAAAGTTCTGCTACGATTTCGGTGACGAGACAGGTTATACACCCTTGATGCCGATGTTCTCTCTCGGACACAACTTCAAGCCCGCCAACATCCACGCAGGCGGTCTGCGCTATCATGGTGCAGGTGTGATTGTTTCGCAACTGCTCAAGGACGGGCTCATGGAGGCTGTCGATGTAGCACAGATAGATACATTCAAGGCAGGAATAGAGTTTGCTAAAGCCGAGGGTATTGTGCCTGCCCCCGAATCGTGCCATGCCATTGCCGTAGCCATAGCCGAGGCTGAGCGTTGCAAGGAGACTGGTGAGGAAAAGGTTATCCTCTTCAACCTCACAGGGCACGGACTTATGGATATGGCTGCATACGATAAATACCTTGCTGGTGATCTCAACAATTTCACAGTTACAGACGAAGATATTGAAAAGAATATTACAGGATTAGAATAATACAATGAAAATGAGGAATCTACTATTTACTCTTGTCTTCTTGTGTCCAATATTTGCTACTGCGCAGGAAGTGTCGTTGATACCGTTGCCCGCTTCAATTGAAACTGTCGAAGGACGTTTTGTCTTTGGGAAGAAGTTGACGGTCGGCGTTGCCGACTATGCGTCGGACAGTCTACAGGCTGTTGTAGACTGTTTTGCCGATAATTTTACAAAGGCTACAGGCATAAGGCTCAAGTCTACAAAAAGTTCTTCGGCTCAAATGGTTGTTTCGCTCGACAACGAAGTGGCGGTTGAGGGTTATCGTCTGGACATTTCTCCCAAAAAAATAGCAATAGAGGTCTCATCGCCTGCCGGACTTTTCTATGCATTGCAGACTGTGAAACAGTTGATGCCCCGCAATGTGCTTGCCGCAGTTCCCGACAAGAGCATCAAAGAGTGGTCGTTGCCTGTAGTAAAGATAACCGATGAACCACGGTTCGGTTGGAGAGGATTCATGCTCGACGAGGGTAGACATTTCTATGGCAAGGAAGCTATAAAAAAAATTATAGATGTGATGGCAGCCTACAAGATGAACCGTTTCCATTGGCATCTTACCGAGGATCAGGGCTGGCGTGTTGAGATAAAGAAGTACCCGCGGTTGACCGAGGTGGGCGCTTGGCGAAACAGCAAGGTTCTCGGATGGGGCGATACAAAACCTGACGGTATCAGATACGGTGGTTTCTACACCCGTGAGGATATAAAAGAGGTAGTCGAGTATGCCCGCAAACGTTTCATCGAAATAGTTCCCGAAGTCGATATCCCCGGACACTCGCAGGCTGCGGTGGCTTCATATCCCGGGATATTGGCATGCGACATAAACAATTGGCACGAGGTGTGGTTGTGGCAGGGTGTTTCGGCTGATGTTATAAATGTAGCCGACCCCAATGCTGTCCGTTTTGCAAAGGATGTCATCGATGAACTTACAGAGATGTTCCCCTTCGGATATATCCATCTCGGTGGTGACGAATGTCCCACAGCCAAATGGGAACGCAATGCCGACTGTCGCGAACTTCTTGCCGAGATTGGCTCAAAGAACTATCGCGACTTGCAGATAAACTTTTACAAGCAATTGAAGGATCACATCGCTGCAAAGCCTAAGGAGAAGCAGCGCAAACTGATATTCTGGAACGAGGTGTTGCATGGCAATACAGACCCCCTTGGTACAGATATAACCATTATGGCATGGATAGGCGCCGACCGTGCGGCTGTCAATGCAGCAAAGCGTGGTATGACAACCATTCTCTCTCCTCAGATACCTTATTATATAAACAGACGCCAGTCGGCACTGCCAACCGAACCACGTTCACAGGGTCATGGTACAGAGACGGTTGAAGCTGTCTACAAATATATGCCTATGAACAATGTCGATAAGGAACTTTCTCAGAAATATCTCGGTGTCCAAGCTAACTTCTGGACAGAATGGGTGGAGGATGCATCCACGGTAGAGTATCTGATGTTGCCCCGTCTTGCAGCGGTAGCCGAAGCGGGATGGACACAGCCCGAAAAACGTAACTACAACGATTTTGTAGAGCGTATACAGTGCGACACCTTGTACTACCGTCTCAAAGGAGTCAATTATGGCAAGCATATCTTTGGTGCCACTCCCGCGAAATAGTCAAAGGTTGTAAGAATATTATTACTCTCCGGTAAACATGCTTAAGCCCTTAAGGTTCTATTCTTTAAGTTGCTACAAGCCCCATTGCTTCATTGAGAGGTTCATTGCTTCATTGATGCGCATTAAGCTTTTAGGCAGACTGCGCCAATGACTTTTGGAAATAGGCGAAAGTTTGTGCAAGCGAGAGCAGAGGGCAAAT
>JAZNKR010000106.1:0-12950 GCA_045578665.1 Bacteroidaceae bacterium
TGAAGACGGAGGGGTTTTCCTCGCGTAGTATGGTTTATTGTAGTACGATGGGTTAAGAACCCCCTCCGAACTTTTTTCTCGGAAAAAAGTTCTCGTCCCCCTTTAAGAGGGACAGCTTTTTTAAGTTTCTTATTTTAAAGAGATTAGCAAAATATAAAAACTGAAAGATGTGTCCAAAGATTAGCTTAAAGTGGGACAACTTTTCAAGTTACTTATTTCCACCGACATTATCCACCGACATTGCAATACAACGTTGCATTTTAGGTAATATATTTGATAATCATTTTTCTCTTTTCTTTTTTGGGTGCGTAAAGGCTGTGCCCGCGGGCACAGCCTTTACCCTTTATCTCTTCTTTGTCAAAAGAGCATCGGTGTCGCGCTCCTTGATAAGCTCCAGAGCTTTCTTTACAATATCGTCGTCCTGGTTCATTATCTGGAAATATTCGTTCATGTCCCACAGGTCGCGTGCGAGCAGTGCCTTCATTTGCAGGGCAATCTGCGGAAGCGATTTCTCATACTCCTCCTTGTCTTTAGGCTTCACACTGTCGCGCTCGGCATATTGTCTGAGGCGCGACAGAATCTCTTCGTCTATCTTGAACTTCTTGTTGTATTCCTCGAACGTGGGATATTTCTTCTTCATAGCCTCGCGTTTGTCGTCGAGGTAGCGCAATGTGGTCTGTATGATGGTGCCTTTGCGCACAAGGTCGCGATGATATTTGGTGTACTTCGTGGTGTCGAGCGATACGAAGTAGTCGGGCATTATGCCGCCACCGCCATAGACGGGGCGTTCGAGGCGTTTGGTGAACACCTTGAGCGAGTCGGGGAAGTGTGTACTGTCGGCACTTGTGAGCTCGCCGCGGTTGTAGCGTTGCAGAATGTCCTCCCTGTATGGTATCGAGTCGCCGTAGGGTTTCTGTATGTTGCGTCCCGAGGGGGTGTAGTAGCGTGCAACGGTCAGTCTTATCATAGAACCGTCGGGCAGGTCGATGGGGCGTTGCACAAGACCTTTGCCGAAGCTGCGGCGACCAACGATTACACCTCTGTCCCAATCCTGTATGGCGCCCGAGAGAATTTCGGCAGCCGAGGCTGTGTTCTGGTCAATAAGCACCGCTACGCGACCTTTGTTGAAGTGTCCTCCACCTTTGGCAAGGTAGTCGTAGCGGGGAAATACACGGCCCTGTGTGTAGACGATGAGTTCGCCGCGGTTGAGGAATTCGTTGGCAATGTCAACCGATGCCTGCAACAGTCCTCCGCCATTGCTCTGCAGGTCGAGCACAAGGTCTTTCATGCCCGCCTTCTGCAGTGAGTCGAGCTTGGTGAGGAACTCTGCGTGGGTCTTTTGTCCGAAACTTGATATGCGGATGAAGCCCGTGCGCTTGTCTATCATGTATGCGGCATCTATTGTGGTGGTGGATATCTTGTCGCGTACAATGTCAAAGGGCAGCAGACGGCTCACACCGCGGCGCATTATTTCGAGGTGTACCTTTGTTCCCTTCTTGCCACGCAGGCGGCGCATGATGTCGTATCTGTTCATCTTTACACCGGCGATGGTGGTGTCGTTGACTGTGATGATGCGGTCGCCGGCAAGTATGCCCGCCTTTTCCGAGGGACCGTTGGTCGTGGGCTGTACGACTACAAGTGTGTCTTCGACCATGTTGAACTGCACGCCTATGCCGTCGAAGTTGCCCCGCATCGATTCCATGAGGCTTTTTACCTCTTTGGGCTCGGAGTAGGTGGAGTGTGGGTCGAGCTGTTTGAGCATAGCCTTTATTCCCTCCTCTACCATTTTCACCTCGTTTACGCTGTCTACATAGAAGCGGGTTATCATGCTTTCGGTGAGCATGAGCTTGTTGAGCTGCTCGGGGAGCAGCGAACTGCGTCTTCTGTTCTCTTGCGCCGTCGCGAGCAGGGGCACAAGCATTAGCAGTGTCATGAATATTGCTTTTTTCATCTTCTCTTTTTCTCTTCTTGTTCTGTTAGTCTTCTTGTTCTTGTTCGGGTTGCGGTAAGAATCTTGCTGTCTCTTTTCCGTGTCTCATAAGTTCGCGTATGGCGCTGCTGCTGATGGCTGCATATTGCGGTTCGCTGATGAGAATCACGGTTTCGAGTCCGCTTATCTCGCGGTTGATGTCGGCAAGGTCGCGTTCGTATTCAAAGTCCCTCACGCTGCGCACACCACGGAGCAGGCTCTGCGCTCCGCAGGCTTTTGCGTGGTCTGTGGTGAGCCCCTCGTATGCCGTTACCTCTACGCGCGGTTCGTTGCGATAGATGTCGGCGATGCTCTTCATGCGCTCTTCTATGGTGGACATGGTCTGCTTGTCGGGGTTGTGCCCGATGGCTATGATTACTTTGTCGAAGAGGGTGAGGGCGCGTTCTGTTATCGAGTGGTGCCCGAGGGTGTAGGGGTCGAATGTCCCTGCAAACAGTGTCTTCTTTTCCATTTTCTCTCTCTCCTGTGGGTTGCTTTTTCTACTCTTCTTCGTTTGCCTTGTCCTCTTCGACAACAAGGTTGTCGATGATGAAGTTCTGGCGCTCTATGGTGTTCTTGTCCATGTAGTAGCGCAGGAGTTCATCCACTTTGTCGTCCTTGTGCATGGTTACCTGTTCGAGCCTTATTTCGGGACCTATGAACTTGCGGAACTCATCGGGTGAAATCTCTCCCAGTCCCTTGAATCGTGTTATTTCGGGGTTGGGTCCGAGCTTTTCAATGGCTTTTATGCGCTCTTCGTCGCTGTAGCAGTATATTGTCTCGAACTCTCCTTTCTGCTTGTCGCCGGCGTCGCCCTTCTTGCCGCGTTGTGCCTTGCGCTTGTTCCTTACGCGGAAGAGCGGGGTCTGCAATATGTAGACGTGTCCTTTCTTTATCAGTTCGGGGAAGAACTGCAGGAAGAATGTTATCATCAGCAGACGTATGTGCATTCCGTCCACATCGGCATCGGTCGCTACAATCACTTTGTTGTAGCGCAGGCCTTCGAGCCCGTCCTCTATGTTGAGGGCTGCCTGCAACAGGTTGAACTCTTCGTTCTGGTAGACCACGGCGCGGCTCTTTCCGTAGGTGTTGAGCGGCTTTCCTCGCAGGCTGAAGACTGCCTGGGTGTTTGTGTCGCGGCTCTTTGTGATAGATCCGCTTGCCGAGTCGCCCTCGGTGATGAAGATGCTGCTCTCCTCCTGACGGTCGCCTTTGGGGTCGTTGAGGTGTATGCGGCAGTCGCGCAGTTTGCGGTTGTGCAGGTTCACCTTCTTTGCCTTCTGCTTTGCCTGCTTTGCGAGTCCCGACAGCTCTTTGCGCTCTTTTTCGGATGCCGTTATCTTGCGCAGCATCTCCTCGCTTATGTCGGGATTCCTGTGCAGGAAGTTGTCGAGTTCCACCTTTATGAAGTCGCCTATGAACTTCTTGACACTGACGCCGCCGGGTGCCATGTAGAGCGAGCCCAATTTTATCTTTGTCTGGCTCTCGAACATCGGCTCCTCCACATTTATGGCTATGGCTGCCACCATGCCGTTGCGTATGTCGCTGTATTCGAAATTCTTTGCAGTGAAGAAGTCGTGGATGGTCGATGCAACAAGCTCCTTGAAGGCACTCTGGTGCGTACCGCCCTGTGTGGTGTGCTGGCCGTTGACGAATGAGTAGTACTCCTCGCCATACTGCTCGGCGTGTGTGATTGCAATCTCAATATCCTCTCCCTTGAGGTGGATGATGGGGTAGAGCCCGTCGCTGGTCATGTTGTCGGTCAGAAGGTCGGCAAGACCGTTGCGCGACAGTATGCGCTTGCCGTTGTGCAGTATTGTAAGTCCGGTGTTCAGGTAGGTGTAGTTGCGGAGCATTGTCTCTATGAATGCGTCGCGGAATTCGTAACCTGCGAATAACTCGGGGTCGGGGGTGAAGGAGATGTATGTGCCGTTCTCGTCGTTGCTCTTCTCTGTGCGGTCGTCCACGAGTATACCCTTCTCGAAGGTGGCTATGCGCACTGTGCCCTCGCGGTAGCTGCGTGCCTCGAAGTGGCTGCTGGTGGCATTTACCGCTTTCAGACCCACACCGTTGAGACCTACCGATTTCTTGAACGCTTTGCTGTCGTACTTGCCTCCGGTGTTGAGCATGCTCACAGCCTCTATGAGTTTGCCCTGGGGAATGCCTCGTCCATAGTCGCGCACGGCAACACTCTTGTTGTCGACAATGTCTATCTCTATGCGTTTGCCGGCATTCATCTTGAACTCGTCGATGCTGTTGTCGAGCACCTCTTTGAGCAGCACGTATATGCCGTCTTCGCTCTGCGAACCGTCGCCGAGCTTTCCGATATACATACCAGGTCGGGTGCGTATATGCTCCATGTCGCTCAGGTGGCGTATGTTGTCTTCGTTGTACTCTACCGGCTCTTGTTGCGGGGTGTCGAGAAAGATATTTTCGTCCATGGGGTTGTATGATGTTTCTGTAAACTATAATTCTTTTTTATATGCGCGACGGCGTTTGTGCTGCTCCTTGTCGAATAGTTCCCACTGCGATTGCACTTTGTTGTTGCTTTCGAGTTCGGGGTTGGTCTCTACATCCTTGAAGCCCATCTTTACATAGTTGGGCAGAATATCGCTTATTATCATGGCATTGATGCCTTTGCCTTGATACTCGGGGTCTATTGCTACGATAAGAAAGTCGAGACGTGTGGGGCGTTTGATGAAGAGAGCCTTAAGTATGTGGAACCAGCCGAAGGGGAAGAGTTTGCCTTTTGCCTTTTGCAGCGCTTCGGCGAGCGAGGCTATTGTGATGCCCACTCCAATCAGCTTCTCCTCCTTGTTGGCAATGAGGGTTATCATGCGTCTGTCCACAAGGGGCAGATACATCTTTATGTATTGCTCTATCTGTCTGTCGCTCAATTCCGAAAATCCGTAGAGCGGGGCATAGCATTGGTTTATAAGTTCGAATATCTCTTTTCCGTAGCGGCGTTCGAGTTCGCGGTTCGACTTGAATCTCATATGTTTGAGCTCAAACCTTTTGGCAACCATCGTGGCTATACGCTCTATCTTTTCGGGTGTCTTTTCGGGCACCTTTATCAGCAATTCTATCCAGTCGGTGTCTTTCGTGTAGCCCAGCTTCTCGAGGTGTACGGGGTAGTAGGGATAGTTGTATATCGTTGCCATAGTGCTTATGCGGTCGAAACCCTCTACGAGCATACCTTCGGCATCGAGGTCTGTGAATCCCAGCGGTCCCTGTATCTCTGTCATTCCTCTTTGGCGTCCCCACTCCTCCACGGTGTCGAGCAGCGCTTTTGACACTTCGGGGTCGTCGACAAAGTCTATCCATCCGAAGCGGACAGCCTTGACACCCCATTTCTCGTTGGCGCGTCTGTTGATGATGGCTGCGACACGTCCTACGATTTTTCCGTCGCGCATGGCGAGGAAATATTCTGCTTCGCAAAAGTCGAATGCTGCATTGCGTTTCTTGTCGAATGTGCCGAGCATATCTTCATAGAGGTCGGGCACAGAGTAGGGGTTGTCCTTGTAGAGCTCGTAGTTGAAGCGTATGAATCTCTTCAGCTCTTTTCGGGTGGTTACGGGGAGTATTTTTATTGACATTTTTCTGTTGTTAGCTGTTCATTATCAGGTAGACGGTGTATGCAATGTAGCAGCATACAAGCAGTGCGCCCTCGGCACGTGTGATGGTGGCTTTGCCGCCGAATTTGCCCACAATGTATATGAGTATCGCCGAGCCTATCAGAGTGTAGAAGTCCACATAGTTGAACTGCGACAGTTCTATCGGGCATATTGTGGCTGTGCATCCAAGGATGAGGAATATGTTCAGTATGTTGCTGCCCAGCACATTGCCGAGGGCTATGCCTACATTCTTCTTGCGTGCGGCATTCACCGACACTGCAAGTTCGGGCAGTGAGCTTCCCGCCGATACTATGGTGATGCCAATGATTGCTTCGGAGAGGCCTGCGGCTGTTGCAATCTCTGTGGCGGCGTTTACGAACAGTTTGCCGCCGAATATAAGTCCTGCGAGTCCGCCTGCGATGCAGAGCGCTATCTTGCCTGTGCCCATCTGTGGACCGCTCTCCTGTTCGCTTGTGCTGTCGTCTTTGGCTATGGAGAATGTGTAGCGTATGAATATGGCAAGGAAGCAGAGCAGTATCATTCCTCCGTTGCGTGTGATATATTCTCCTTCGCCACTGCCTGCGTATATCATGCTGCCGGCAATTAGGGTGAGCACTATCGCAGCCAAAAGATTGAAAGGTATTTCGCGGGTAAGCATCTTGTTATTGAATGTTACGGGGAAAATAAGAGCTGTTACTCCAAGAATGAGCATCCCGTTGAAAATATTGCTTCCTATGACATTGCCGAGTGAGATTCCGGGGCTTCCCTGAAGCGCTGCACCGAGACTTATGACAAGTTCGGGAAGCGATGTTCCAAGTGCAACTATGGTGAGTCCTATCACAAGCTCGCTTATATTGAAGCGGCGTGCGAGCGCCGAGGCTCCGTCGGTGAGCAGGTTGGCTCCGTAGAGAATGAATCCGAGACCTGCAACGAACAGTATTATGGTGAGTATCATTTCTGAGTATGATGTTAAGTATGATTACTAAAAAGCAAAGATACAAAATCCGCTCGGACGAACAAAGCATTTGTCGCTTTTTGTTCCTGCCGAGCGGATTTTATATCTCTCTTAGAAGCTGTTTAGATTTTATTTTAATAAGATAGGCTGCGCCTCGGAATAATATTCAAGTAAACTTGATATTCTTCTCTCGGCTTGCACTATCTTTCGGAATTATTTGAGAACTGTTTTTGAGTAGATTTTCTTTGTTGTTTTGCAGGGAATAGCGGGCTATTTCCAAAAGACAACAAAGAAAAGATGCCAAAAACAGACTCAATCGACGACAAACCGAGCGCTATTCAAGCTCGCTTGAAAATAGCCGAGGTGCGAAGGAGATAAACTCCGTTAAAGAAACCGAAACAAAAGCGCTAATATAGAAATATTTTCTAATAAAATTTAAACAGCTTCTTATAATGCTATTCAATAACCTCTTTTCCACTGAATGTAAAGAGACCTCTTGTGCATGTAGCCGAGAATTTCAGCTCGCCCTCTTTGATCTCTCCGTCGATATTGTAGAATGTGTACGCGGGCGAGGGAACCTCGCCTAAGAGGGGAACTATTGTGTCGCCCGAGAATGTTACATCGTCGCCGTTGATTGTTGCGGGGATGCCGGGTATGGCAATGTCAATGCTCACGGGCATTGCTTCGGCAAATTTTACCTTGTAGATGTCGAGTGTGAAAGACTGTTTATCTTCGGTAAATTCCACTTTGCAGTCCACGCTGTCTTTTGTGTACGAGCCGTTTACTATGAGCTTGCCATTGTAGATGGTGCTTGTCTCGATGTTCTCTCCGCCACCGCCGGAGTTGTTGTCGTCGTCCGAGCAAGAGGGGAGGATGATTGTCATCAGCGCGAAAAGGGGAAGTAAAATCAGTTTTCTCATTGTGTTTTTTTATCGTTTATTGTTAATACTAAAGATTGAAGTGCAAAGATACACCTATTTGTCTCGATTTTCCAAGAGAAAAGAAGGGGTGTTGCATCGACACGAAGTAAAATGCCTTATACTCTTCGTCGAGGAGGTTCTTTCCCCAAAGCGATGCGCCGAAATGTCCCTTCTCCCAGTTGAGCGATGCCGACAGCAGGCTGTAGAAAGGTTGCGACAGGGTGTTGCCCTCGTCCCAATAGATGCGGCCCACGGCATTCCAACCGAGGTTTAGGGTCATGTGTTTGGCAAACTGTTCGTTCACGGGCAGGCGATAGCTGATGTTTGCCGATGCAGTCTCGCGCGGAGCAAGTGGAAGGTGCTTGCCCGAATAGTCGTTGGTGCCGCTGCGGTAGGTGCGGAACTCGGCATGGGTATATCCGTAGCTGCCGTCTATGCGCAACCGTCCGTGGGTGTAGTTCATGCTTACCTCTGCTCCATAGCTGCGCGACTCGCCGGCATTGGACATCATGCGTCCGGTGGTCATCCCTTCGGGAAAGATGGTGAGTTGCTGGTTCTTGCAGTCGATGAGGAACAGGGTGGCTGATATGTTGAGCGAGCCGTCGTCGAGTGGCATCAGGTGTGTGCCTATTTCGTAGTTCATGCTCTCTTCGGGGCGGTACGTGGTTGCCGATGCGTCGTCATAGACGGGTACATCGTCGAGGTGTACACCGAATTTGCCCATAAGGTCGCTTCTCATGCGGCTTTGTAATATGTCCGAGAAGAGCTGGGTGTTGAAGCCTCCCGCCTTGTAGCCTCTCGCCACCGATGCGTATATGCTGCCTTTGGCATGCTTGTAGGTGAGCGATGCTTTGGGCATTATCTCTGTCGCGTCTATCGAGTTGCTACCTTTGAACACGGTGTTCAGCGGCAGATAGCCCTCCATCATGGGGTAGACTCTGAAGTTTATCGCCGAATGGCTGTTGTAGTCCATTGTCGACTTCTCGTGGTCTATTCTCACTCCGGCAGTTATGTTCCAATGCTCGTTGTCGTGGCTCACCTGCCCATAGAGCGAGGCGCCGTATGTGGGTGTGTCGAAGTGGTCGTTGATGAGGAACCTGTCGCTGTCGAACTGCAGTTCGTTCCCCGGGAATGCCGTTTGCAGTCCTTTGTTGGCATTGTCGAGTATCAGGCTCCTTATTCCCTGCTCTTTGAAGAGTACAGGAGCGCTCAGCTTCTGATGCTTGTAGAATGCAAAGATTCCGCCCAGCCAGTTTATTGTGCCGCTATTCTTCGACTTTGCCGTAAACTCCTGGGTTATTGAATGTTCGCGCTGGTATTGCCCGAGCGTGAAGTACGATTGCGGAAGAAAGTCGTTGTCTATGCGCATACGGTCGTCCGTGTAGCTGTATCCGGTGGTGGACGCTACGGTAAGGTGTGGGAGATTGTATTTTACTGTTACTCCGTCGGCGATGTTCAGACGGCGGTAGCTGCAGTTGTCGTTGTAGTTGACTGGCATCAGTCTTCCGCTCTCCTTGTCGTAGAAGCGGTAGGCATATCCTCCTTCGTCGGTGTATCCTACTGTCAGGCTGTTGTCGAGGCTCCAGCGCTCGTCCCACAGATATTGTGTGCGCAGTCGGGTGGCGAAGTTGTCGCCGCCGTCGCATTTGCGCCCGTTGTAGCTGTTTGTGAAGAAGCCGTCCGAATGGTTGTAGTGTATGCTTGCCGACCAACCGAACCTGTCGCTTGGGGTAGCATAGTGCGATGCCTTCACCCTGACGGTGTTTGCAGTGCCATATTCGAGTGTGAACCGTTTCCCTTGAAAGTTGAGTGGCGACAATGTCTTTATGTTTACGGTGCCGGCTGTGGTGTTGCGGCCATACAGGGTGCTTTGTGCACCGCGTATTATCTCTATCTCCGAAATGTCGAACAGTTCAAAGTCGTAGTTGTTCTTGTTCATCACAGGCACCTCGTCAATGTTCATGCCTATTACAGGCTGGTCTATCCTCGACCCGAATCCGCGTACATAGATCGACGAGGTTATCCTCGACCCGTAGTCGGGTTGGTAGAAGTTGGGTGCAATGGACGACAGCTCCTTGAGCGAGGTGATGTGTCGCTCTTCTATCTCCTTGCGCCCTATTCCGGTCGATGAGTAGGGTTTCTCCTTGTCGGCAAAGTCGCTTTTCAACGACGACACTATATCTATGCCTTGCAGTGTTACACTGTCGCTGTATAGCTCTTTGTCGGGTATGAGAAATGCCAATAGTGCTATGAATATATATTGCATTTTTGCCTTGTTCTAAATGTATTGATTGTCCAAAAAGATTGCAAAAATAATATTTTTTTGCCTATTATCTTCTTGCTTTAATGGTTTTTAAAGTTTGTTTGCAGATATACATCAACAAAAGAAGAGCAATCGTACATGCCGATTGCTCTTCTTTTGTTGTCCCACGAGGATTCGAACCTCGACAAACAGAACCAAAACCTGTTGTGCTACCATTACACCATAGGACAATCCTATTTTTGCTTTCTTTTGAAAAGCGGTGCAAAGGTAAGGATTGTAAACGTATTTTGCAAGTGTTTTGTGCTAATTTGTACTGAAACAGCGTTAAAAAACGTCTGTTCGGTATAACCATTGTCTTAATGGAACCTCCCTTAAATAGACGCTGATGGCAAATCCCCCCCTCTACGAACTATTTTCGGAAAACAGTTCTCGTCCCCCTTGACTGATAACAGTTTTTAATGTCTGCTTAAACAGGCAGTTCTTACTTCACACCGGGTGGTTTGGGACTGTTGTATGTAAAGAACTGGAACTGGTCATATTCATACACTTTGGCAATGGCAAACTCGTTGCCCTTTTCGGCAAGTTGCTTGTAGAGCCAATAAGCACGTTTCTGATTCATATCAGTTCCACGTCCCTTTTCGTAACAGTAGGCAACATACATAAGCGCATTCTCATCGCCAAGTTCAGAGATAGACTTCATCCACTCGAAACTCTTCTTGTTGCTCTTTTTCAGATATTTGCCCTCGGCAAAACACTTCACTATGAATGCCTGCGCATCTTTGTTGCCACCGCGTGCAGCGCGGCGCATATACTCTATGGCAGGCGACTTGCGCAGTTTGCGCTTGCTCAGTCCGTTGATAGAATCCTGCTCCACCTGATGCAAGCCCACCTTATATAGCGCATCAGCATCATTCTGTTTCGCAGCAAGCGTGTACCACTTCAGAGCCTCCCCGCTGTCTGCGCCCACATAAATTCCTTTTTCGTAGAACACTCCCAACATCTTTTGCGACTGTGCATATCCACTGTTTGCAGCCTGCAAGTAATATTCGTATGCCAGCGAATCGTTCCTTTCCGTCTCTCTGCCGTTGTGATAGAATTCTCCTAAATAGTGCATTGCAAGGTGGTTCCCCTTTTCGGCAGCCATACCGAAATAGCGCATGGCAAGAGAATGGCTTTGCGACACTCCTGCGCCGTCGTAGTAGCATTTTCCCAAGTTGGCGACAGCCGCCGGGTAGCCATATTTTGCAGCTTCGCGATAAAGTTTGACAGCTTCGTCGTATCGTCCGGTGCCGTATTCCAGGTTACCCTTTTCGGTGAGGTTGTTGCATTTTGTGAGAATGTCGGGCGAAACTTCCGTATTCGACAACTCCTTCCATATTTTCATGAAAGAGGTCTCCTCCTGCGCGTCGGTGCCATATTCGCGGGTGCTTATGTTTGCAGCATTGCCATATATGGTCTTGTCTCCGCGTCCCTGAATGTCTACATCGACATACTGCGCTGCAGCGCTGTTGTAGAATGTGAACGACATATTGTTGCCATCCTTTTTTGCCGACGGTTCCCAGAACAGTGTGCGACGATAGTCCTTTGAACCATTCCCGGGCTTTTCACTGCTGTAGTCGGGCGAATAGAACTTCTTGCTCTCGGTGTATCCCCTGAGCATGGTGTAGCGTATCCTGTCGGCTTTCGAAAAGTCGGGAATCGTCGTGAGATTCTTCTCTGTTTCGCTGTATGGTATGAAACACGCCACATAGTTGGGATGGTCGGGCTTGAAACTGCCCAAACCGCGCAGCTTTTGGTAGGTTTCTAATTTCTTCTCGAAGGTAGGGTCATAGTTATTGGTCGGACGCTTGATACGGTTCTGACCGCGCAACTCTTTGCGTGTCACTATTGCGCTTAATTTCTCCTCTAAGGTGGGGTCATTTGCACTTTCGGGCTCGTATATGAATTCCAAAGAACTTCCCCTCATACGTTGCTGGAAGATCAAAGCACCCGGAAATCCGTCAATCAATTTATTGTTCTTGGTGGGGATATAGTGTCGTGTGAGGAATCCCTCTACCAGCAACGAATCCACTCCGCGCGGCATATCTTTGTGTATCCAGTTGCTTACTTCGTTGGTAAATTGGTTGCGGAGTCTTTCGTCGCTTCTGATGGTGAATTCCTTAAAGCTCATCATATCCTTCACAAGGGCAACCCCGAATTTATCGCGCCCTGCAAGAAAATCATCATCCTTCTGCGGGATGGAGTCGCTGTTATATTCACCCTTCACAACTATCGACTGCACCCAATATGCCCAGTTGAAATTGTATCGCCAGAATGCACTTTGCAGCACCCTGGCAGGAGTAAGCGAGTTTGTTATCAGAAAGAACCTCGATTGTGCCTTTGCTTCGGCAAGCTTATTATATATATCCCAATCGCCAACCTCATTCAGAGGAACCTCCTTGTCGTCGGAATACTCCACTACATCTATGTTCTCCTCCATGTTGCCGACATTCGACACATCGAGCCTGACGGCAACCTTTGTAGTGTCGAAGTCGCGGTTCAGGCTGAAGTAGGTTACATCCTGCGCATACTCCCATTCGTCGACGAAGTTGAAGCGTATTTCGCTGCGGGGAGGGCGTTCGCGCTTCTCTTCCTTCTTATCCTCCACAATATCTACTTCGGAGAGTCTGAATTCATTGGCTCCCAACTGTATTATCGCAGTATCTGCTTTCGTGTATTCCGATGCCTCGCCGCCGTTGCGTTCCCAATAGTTGTAGAAGCGGAACGATGGCGAAAAATAGCGGTCGAGCACAAAGCGCATACCTTTATAATCTTTGGGTTTGTAGGGCAGGTAGTTGGGCGAAAGTTCTGCCACCCTTATTCCGTAGAAATCCTTTGTCCTTATTCTGAAGCGACCGTTCTTGGTCGTATGGAACTTATATAGGTTTGCATTCTCGCCCTCGTGTGTGAATTTGAAGTTTAGTGTACCGTACTTCACGGGATAGAGCAGGTGTGTTCCCTTCTGTCCTATCCTGTTGTTTGGCATGCGTGTATATATCTCGCCATACAGTTCTATTCCCTCTTCTGCCTGGTGGCGCACATCTACATAGCTGCGGGCAAGTTTGCTCCAGTCGTATGCTGTCCATCCGCGGGTGAGCATCAGCAGGTCGAGTTCCTCTTCGCGGCGGGGATTCTCCTTGTCGAAGTAACGCCATGCATCGGGGATGTGTCCTTTCAACTGAGAGCCCAG
>JAZNKR010000107.1:0-1704 GCA_045578665.1 Bacteroidaceae bacterium
ACAGCGTTTTGGGAACGATTATGGTCTCTACTGTCGCAGGAAACTGTACGGGTGTGGCGGCAACTACCACATATCCCTTAGCCTTGTGCATAGGCTTCAATTCAACCGAATAGAGAACATTTGGCTCGATTGTGCCTTTCAGGTCCTCTGCCAGGACACAAATCTGTTTGCCGAGAGCATAATTCTCCCTGACTCCTTTCAATTGACGAGTTTTTGAGTGACGGGAAACGAAGCCTATCAGCTCTCCCGTGCGTTCCGATTGCGCAAACTTAATCTGCGACTTCTCCGATGTCATTTTAATTGTCTGTTCGTTGGAAACGGTGTAATCGCTCCTCGTATGATCGCTTATACATTCGCTTTGTACGGTCATCAAGGAACGAGCGTTCTATTAGCTCATAGACCATTGGTTGCTCCGTTGCGAACAACTCTATGATAGCGTCTATCCTTTTTGGTAACACACCTATTCTACGACCAAACTCCGCAAAATCATCACGACAAGGGTGTCCCGTATTCAAGTATATATCCGAGTGGGCCTCTTTCGGCATCAAGCCATCCTGCAAAGCAAAATCCCCGTCATTAATATGAATTGATGTATTCAAAAGATCGTATGCTGGAGTCATAATATAGTCTCCGTTCTTTGTTTGCTGTAATGATAAGTTTTTTAAATGTGCATCGCCATTACCAAATAGATAGTTAAATATTATGAGGATAAAATAATTGGCAATCTCAACCCGCCATGCAGCAACAAATTGACGCAGTAATAATGCTGCATCTTCATAACTACCTGTATATTTAAAATCTTTTCCGTGACTCTTCTCTGTTTTTCCTGCAAGTGAGGCGAAATCCTCTTGTGCTATCTTAGCCCCGTCTAGTGTATAGTCAAAACGTTTTGTGATATAAGTTATTTTGTCGTCAGCAAAGAAGGCAATAGCACACTCCGCAGTCTTGATTTTGTAAACTTGTTTTGCTATCTGCATTGTGAGATGCTCATTGGCTGGCATTTGTTGACGAAACCTCAAGCGCTCATCACCTGGCGCCGGCTTGATGATATATCGACCATGTTCATCCGCCTGCGTTAGACAAATCTTTTTATCTTTTATGACTGCAGATAGTTTCTCTTGGGCACCAGAAATAGAAATACGATTTACCGCATCTGCAAAGTCTATATGTTCAGCATCATAGCTAAAGTCTAGCATGTGGTCAACATTTACCCCATAAAACATATTGCGGATGCAAGATGGACTATATTTGTCATAGCCTACCGCCAATGTTCCGGGACATACATCTATCTTTTTCATAATTTCTTCACCGTTATAGCCCCAATGGTGTCATTGTCGGCAGTTGCTAACAACAAACCAAAGGCGTCGTTTTCATCAATTTTGAGCGTCATACACTGCAACGCTTTGTTCGCTCCCTCGGAAAGCATATTGTAGAAGAATGGGAATAACTCATCCGCAACAAATGCCTCCTTGCGTTTAGGGAGAGAAAGGGATATAGCTCGATTGCGACTATCAAGCAGGTAGGCATCGTCGTACTTGAAGATGTACTTGCCATCATCTGTTTCCGACAAAGTGCCAGCTAATACTCCGTTTGTAAAAACCTCCGCTACTCTCATACATTACTCTCTTTAACTTTTAGCACTATCTCCAAGCCAAGTACCTCTGCAATCTTTGCAAGGGAGTGAATCGAGGGATTCCCCTTGCC
>JAZNKR010000108.1:0-6132 GCA_045578665.1 Bacteroidaceae bacterium
ACGGCAGCCTCAGCTGATGACTTTTGGGGCTGCGGAACTCGTCCGCATAAATGCGGACTCAAACAGTCCTCGCCTCTTTCCAAAAGTCATTGGCGCAGTCTGCCTAAAAGCTTAATGCGCATCAATGAAGCAATGAACCTCTCAATGAGGCAATGGGGCTTGTAGCAACTTAAAAAATAGAACCTTAAGGGCTTAAGCATGTTTACCGGACAGTAATAATAAAATTTAAACAGCTTATTAAACCTATCTCTCTTTTTCGAGTCTTATTGTCGAGTGAACTGGGCTCTTTGTTTGTGGTGCAAGCATGGGAGGCTCATTCCTAAACAACTGATTATATGCAGAAGAGAAACCTGCCCTTGAAAGGCGGGTTTCTCTGTCTTAACAGTATCTACTTCAGGTGGTATTCGATGAGTCCTTTCATGGGGCTCTGCACAATGTTGCCTACCGACAGTGCAAGGCTGTCGGCAGCCTCCTTTATCTCCTCCTGGAACCATATGCCTATGCTGCCTACAATGTGTATCGGTAACCACGAACGGCGGTATGCCATGGAGTTTTTGAGGAAGAACTCCTTGAAGCACTTTATGAGCATGTTGTGTATTTCGGGGTGTTTACGGTTTTCGTAGAGGAAGGGTGTGAGGCTTGCGAGGAATCTGCCCGGCATTGGCTCGTGATATACCTTCTCCAGAATCTTTGCCATGTCGAGGTCGTATTCTTGCAGGAATTTTTCGCTGAGCTCTTGTGGCAGGTGTCTTTTGAGGCAACTGTTGATAAGGGTGCGACCGAGAGTGGCGCCGCTTCCTTCGTCGCCCAGGATGAATCCCAATGGCGGAATGTTGTCTGCTATCTTTTTGCCGTCGTAGTAGCACGAGTTTGAGCCTGTGCCCAATATGCAGGCTATACCCTCATTGCTTCCGCACAATGAGCGTGCGGCTGCCAGCAGGTCGCTGTTTATCTCTGTTGTGCTGTCGGGGAATATTTCGGACAATGCCTTTCTCATGCGGTTGTTCGCCTCCTCGTATGCACATCCTGCGCCGTAGAAGTGTATTGTTTGTGGTGCTTTTCCGTCGAGGTGGGGCAGCAGCTCTTCCTGCAATATCTTTGTTATCGATTCCGATGTCTGTTGGGTGGGGTTCAATCCTTGTGTGGATACTTGGGTAATTACCTCTCTGTTGTCCAGTAGTACCCAATCTGTTTTTGTAGAACCGCTGTCTGATATAAGTATCATGTTGTGTCTCTCTATTGTTGTGTTATTGCTTTTTTCCAAATCCGGGGTCTATCTTCAGCAGGGCAGATACGATGAATGTGGCTGCGCAGCAGATTATCACCCATACGAAGAAGTTGAAATATCCGAGGCTCTCCTGTATGTATCCCGAAATCATTCCGGGCAACATCATGCCGAGCGCCATGAATGCAGTCGATATTGCATAGTGTGCCGTGGGGTATTCGCCTTGTGCGAAGTATATAAGGTAGAGCATGTAGGCTGTGAATCCGAATCCATAGCCTAACTGTTCGATGAATACGCAGCTGTTTATCAGCACAAGGCTGTCGGGCTGTGCATAGCTGAGGTATACATAGACGAGGTCGGGTATGGATATAGCCATGACCATAGGCCATAGCCAATACTTAAGTCCGTTGCGCGATATGCATATACCGCCCAATATACCGCCTATTATCAATCCTATTACACCTATTGTGCCGTATGTTATTCCTATCTGTTCCACGCTCATGGCAAGACCTCCATCTGCTCTTGTGTCCATGAGGAAGGGGTTGATGAGTTTCACAAGCTGTGCTTCGGGCAGGCGGAAGAGCAGCATGAAGAGCAGTGCCGGCGCAATTCCCTCTTTCTTGAAGAATGTTACTATGATGTTCCTGAATCCGCTGAATATCTCTTTTGTGCTTGCTATGGTGCGTGCCGTATCCGATGAGGGGGTAGGCAGTGTGTGGCTGTGGTATAATCCCAAGAGTGTAAGCATGGCGAATAGTATGCCGAAGGTTATGCTCCACGACAATGCTACATTGCCGGTGAATACTTCCAGCTTGCCTGCTATGTATATGAGTACTCCCTGGCCGAATATCGTTGCTATGCGGTAGAATGTGCTTCGTATGCCGGCGAAGAAGGATTGCCCCTCCTGGTCGAGTCCGAGCATGTAGAATCCGTCGGCAGCAATGTCGTGTGTGGCAGAACTGAATGCCAGCAGCCAGAAGAGACAGATGGTCCATTGCAGGTAGGAGTCGAGCGGGATGGTGAATGCTATCGAGGCAAGTGTGGCTCCCATAAGCAACTGTGTGGCTACAATCCACTTGCGTCGTGTCGATAGCATATCCACTATGGGACTCCAGAATGGTTTTATCACCCACGGCAGGTAGAACCAGCTTGTGTATAGTGCAATGTCGGCATTGCTCAGCCCCATGCTTTTGTACAGTATGACTGAGATTGCTGTTACAGCAAAGTAGGGTAGACCTTCGGCAAAGTATAGTGTCGGTATCCATTGCCAACCTTTCTTTATGTTTTCCATGCTTGGTCGTTCTGTTGTTTTCTTATGCAATATTCGTTAATTTTTCTCAAATATGCAAGTGTTGGATGTGTATATTGGTTGACTCTCTTTTCTGAACATTTGTTTTTTCCTATGTAATTTGTCTGTGTTCAATTGCTAAAGATAAGATAATAAAATAATTGGGACCGTTGCTTGATTCACAAAGTTTTTCTTCGAATATCTTCGGTCCTTTGACTGTTGTACTCTATTGTATGGCTCCAATGGTTTCTTCGCGTGCGCTAACAAGGTGATGCGTCGCCGAAATCAGGAGTGATAATGACAATGGCGACCATTTACTTGAAAATAATGGTCGCCATTGTCGTGAACAGAATGGAGTGTTATTGCTTCTCCAAACTGTACAGGGTTTCAATATTATAAATGCCTCCTATCATTGCCACTCCGCCAAAGCCCAGATTTTTCAGATAATCTATCTTGTCGAATGTTACGCCTCCGAGAGCTATGACTTTTTCATCTATTATACCCTCTGTTGCGGCCCTTTGCAGCTCCTCGTTGCTGAATGTCGAACGGTATCCGCTCTTGGAGATGCTGTCAAAAATGGGGCTAAGAAAGAGATAGTCGTATTCTTTCTTGTACCTTACTACCTCTTCAAACGAGTGGCACGAACGGCTCTTGAAGCCATTGTATCCGTCGGGCAGGGCAGTGATGTTGCGGTTTATATGTATGCCTTTAAGAGAGAACTCAAAGTATAGTTCAGGGTAGTCGTGAACGACAATCTTCGCTCTCTGCTCTGCGGTCAATTCTGCCAACAGTTTGCGGCACTCCTCGATGCCGGATTCCGGCTTTCTGAGATGAATGGTGTCGATGCCTTTGTCGAGCAATTCTTTTATAAGGTAGGCATCTTCATCGGTTACCTTTGGCGTTGTTATTGCAATGATTCTCATTTTCTCAGTTTCTCTATTATAAGGTCTGCCACCTTCTTGCCCGAAAGAAGCATTCCGCCGAAGATGGGACCCATGCGGGGAGTGCCGCTTACGGCCGACGCTGCCATGCCGCAGACATAAAGACCGGGATATATCTCCTTTGTTCCGTTAACAACCTCCTCTTCGCCTGATATTACATCCAGCGAGCGCTCGCCTATCACATCGCCTGTGTCGGTTGCAAGGCGTATGCCGTTCTTGCGGGCTACGGTGCGGCACATTTCGCTATCGTGACCGGTGCCGTCGATGACACATTTTGCCATAATATTGAGCGGGTCGACGTGCATGCCCTCTCTAAGTACAGGTGTCCAGTTTACTACAACACCGCTGACGACGTTGTTCTTGAAAATGACATCCTCCACCGAGTAGCAGTTGAATATAGTTGCTCCGGCATGCACAGCCTTGTAGAGCAGTGCCGAGGTGCTCTCTACGGAGTCCATCACATAGAGATTTTCATTGTACTGTTCGTAGTTGATGTCAAACTCCTTTATTATGTGCAGTGCCTCTTCCTGCACCACTATCTGGTTGAACATCATGGCTCCGCCCCACATACCGCCGCCGGGCGAAAGCTTTCTGTCGAACTGCGCTACCTTCAGTCCCGCCTTTGCAAGATAGTAGGCTGCGACGATGCCCGACGGACCACCGCCGACGATGGCTACATCCAAGTCCAAATTTCTTTCCAACTTGTTGAAATAGGTACTGATAATACCTTGTGATACTTTTCTTTCAATCATAATCTTTAATTTTTGTTATTAGTTTATTATCTCTGTTATTTCTTGCATTTCTTTTATAGGGCAAGCGGCATTAAGGATGCTGCCGCTCAGGGCTATTCCATCAACGCCGCACTCCAGTAACGAGGGAATATCCTTCTTGCAGATACCACCTATGGCAACAATGGGAACTGTGATGTTATTCTCGCGCATTCTGCGTGTTATATCTCTGTATCCTTCGTAGCCGAGTGTAGGTGCAAGGTTTTTCTTTGTGGGTGTGAAGCGGAACGGACCGCAGCCGAAATAGTCGGGGCTGCCATTCCGCATATGATGCAGGATGTCCTCAAAAGTGTTTACCGTGCCGCCTATAATAAATTGTTCTCCAAGAATCTTGCGTGCCTCTGCGATGGGCATATCTTTTTTGCCTAAATGCACCCCGTCAGCCTTTATTTGTTTTGCGAGCAGAACATTGTCGTCGATGATGAATGTAGCACCATATTTTCTGCACATCGCCTGAACGGTGATGGCTGTCTCCTCAAGCAGAGCCTCATCGGCATCCTTCATGCGGAGCTGCACCCATCGGCAACCGCCCTCCAATGCTATGCGTGCGGAGTCGATGTAGGAATACTCCTTGTTGTAATGTGTTATAAATTGCAATTTGTAATTATCCAATTTCATTGATTATCATTTTTAGGGGATTGAAACTATGATTGACCGGACCGAATCCGTTGCCGACAGATATGTCTGCGCCTGCACGTATGGCTTCGGTGATATATTTTTTAGCCTCTTCGATGGCATCTTCCATGCTGAGACCTCGTGCCATATATGCTGTTATTGCGGCAGAGAGTGTGCATCCTGTGCCGTGTGTGTTTTTTGTAGCAATGGTTTCTGATGAGAAGGTACGGGACAATATGCCGCTTGGCGATGCAGTGTAGAGTATATCAGTTTTTGTCTCCCCATCTTCGTGTCCGCCTTTGAGCAGAATCGCCTTTGCACCATACTCCATCAGACGGCGTGCTGCGCACTCTTTCTCTTCTGTGGAGGAGAGGGGCATACACGTAAGCGCCCTCATCTCAGGGAGATTGGGCGTAATGAGTGTGGATAAGGGTAAAAGTTCTTTTTTGAGAGTCTCCTCTGCTTCGAGAGACAACAGACGATGTCCGCTGGTTGATACTATTACAGGGTCGAGAACGATGTTGAGGGAGAATTTGCCAAGTGCTTCTGCCACTGCATGTACTATTTCTGCATTCGACAGCATGCCTATCTTTACAAACGAGGGGCGCAAATCTTCCACCACCGCCAAAATCTGGTCGTAGACCATCTGCGGGGCAATTGCCAGCTGTGAGTGTACACCGATGGTATTTTGCGCAGTGATGGCTGTAATGGCTGTCGCACCATACACACCAAGAGCAGAAAATGTTTTTAGGTCGGCTTGTATCCCGGCTCCACCTGAAGAATCGGAACCGGCGATTGACAGTACAACCGGATAAGTTTTTTTTGATTTCATACCACTATTCTTAAATATTATGCTCAAAATAGTGGTACGGTTGTACCTGAAGAGGACTCCAAACTTCCAGCGTCAGCATTATCTGTACTGGTGCAATGTGTATAATCTCAGCCACGGCTGCCTATGGGCATTACCGGACACCACCATTCGAGTTCGGTTGCAAATATAACACAAACGAGCGAAAAATATCAAGTTTACTTGAATATTTTTTACTGCGAGTGCAGTTAATATTCGAGTTTTCTCAAATATAGCACAAACGAGCGAAAAATATCAAGTTTACTTGAATATTTTTAATGATTATCAAATATATTACCTAAAATGCAACATTGCATTGCAATGTCGGTGGAAATAAGTAACTTGAAAAGTTGTCCCCCTTTAAGCTAATCTTTGGACACATCTTTCATTTTTTATATTTTGCTAATCTCTTCAAAATAAGAAACTTT
>JAZNKR010000109.1:0-2996 GCA_045578665.1 Bacteroidaceae bacterium
CTTCATCGGTCAGAGTATAGGTGGCAACATTTTTCGATGTACGCAGTTTGTTTTCTACCTTGATTTGGTCGCCCTCATCGAAAGTGGTATTTCTTTCGGCATCATAGCTTACTCGTGTCTGCAACGCTCCGATGCTGGCGGTAATCTTTACCGCATCGCCATCGCCTCGCGGAATGAAATCTTCATCCTGCGTGCAAGCAGCAAATGAGATTGTCAGTGCTGCCAGGGCTATATATTTAAAGGTTTTCATATTGTTCCAATTATATAGTTGATAACACCGTTTTACTCCGTCTCAAGTACGCCACCTGTTGATGGGACCCAAGGCTCAGCATTGATACCACCCAATGTCACCTTATCCTGACCAATCTGGAGGGCGATGCTGTATTGGGTGCCGGGTGCAAGGCCATAGATGTTTTCTCCATTTGCATCGGTCCCGATTACCGGACAATTGATAGTTGTCTTGAACACGCGAGCATCCTCCATAGTAATTACGATGGGGAATGATGTGCAGTTGCTCATCGGGATAACTAGTGCTTCATTATTTGTCATAGAAACAATGTATGCAGTTTTACTCAGTTCGCTCCATGTATTGTTGGCTATATTTAGATTACCCGTTCGATACATATCCCATACATCTACTCTTCTGGTAGTACGGTCTTCTTCTGCTACCTCGGAACCATAAGAGAGTTCAAGTTTCAACTTGGTAAGGGCGTGGGTCATCCTGAGGTTTGCGGCACTGGTTGTAAGATTAGTGGCGGTGGCCACAAGCCAGTCTGTTTGGTCTGTGGCTGTCACTGTGATGTTATTATCAGTAACTGTGGTGTAAGGCGAGCAAGCGTAAATCTTCTGCGTTGAACTTGCGCCTTCGTAGAGTACATTTGTCTCGCTATTCCAGCTCGTACCATCGTGTTCCCACTTTAGATTGGTTGCATTGTACTTGTCTGCTGTGCCTCCGGTAACGAATACGCTCATAGTGGCATGGCTATCACTGGTGCCCACAAGTTTGCCATCCGTGATAGCACGTGTTGTCAGCTCCGCCACACCTGCCGAAGCGATGGTGATGGGAGTGTCTTTGGTTTCATCTACAGGAATATTCTCATTGCTGCAGGCGGCAAACATCGTTGCCACAACTGCCAAAGCTAAAAATCTGTCTGTCTTCATATATCTATTGTTTTTATTGTTTCTATTTCTTGTTCTATAGACATACTGACACACAACGAGAGGGGGAATTACAATTCGTCCCCACTACCCTGCTTGGGGTGGTGGGGACGGAAGAGTGATGGGATTCGATAGTTGTACTATTCGTCAATGTCGCTGAGGTCGAAGAAAAGAAGACGAGTTGCCAAATCTTCGTCATGAGCTTTCAGATGTTGGAAATCGTTCCGTTCGTAGAAAGGAATCGCATTCAGATACGCATCTACGGTAAGGAAACGACAGCCGGTTTTGTTATCGTCCAAAAAATGAAGTTTTATAAAATTAAGCAATATGGAACCAAAGCCATAACCATGTGATGAAGTCGCTATACCAAAACGACAAATCTTAACCGCTGGATAACTCTTAATTCGTTTCTCATTCACAAAACGACGACGGCGAAAACGATTAAATGCTGTCCTGTCTTCAAATTCTGTAACAGAAATACGGTCATTAGCCAAGCTGAAATAGCCTATCAATTGTCCTGTTATTTTATGAACAAATACATAAGTTACTGCCAATAATGCTTGACGATAATACGGTGCCTCTGTAATAATAAAGTCGTTCAAGTCGGCATCACCGCAATCGAACGACTCTACTCTTTCATTTTTCTCTAATTTGCGAACCTCATAGGCACTCAAATCATCTGTAGTAATTCTAACCATAAAGCCTTATCCTTTGAATATTTTCTTAATGGCTTCATAGTGTTCACGACGAATCCTCTTTTTTTCAGGATCATCAGGTCGTTTTTCATTCATTCGCTGTACAAATCTCCGAGCATCTTCACCGAAAAGTATCGGAGTCTCTCTGATTGGTCTTGCCATAATGTAGCTTCCTTTCTCTTTATAGTTAGTAAATGTTTTTATCGATGCAAAGATATACAATTCTCGCTGAATTCAAAAATAATTTCTCTTCCGTTGTGTATCAGTATGTCAAAGAACGCCTGAGCCGAATGCAGAGCCAAGCTTGCTTGAGCTATGCTGAGGCGATGGTGTTCTTGGGTTTATTCAAAGAACGATTGGTTTATGTTATCGGATACTCACAAGGGGCACCCCTACATTGGGCGAACACATCGGTTCGCCCCTACGGCTGCTATTATGTTGATATGTCTTCATATTCTTCAAATGTTATTTTTTAATCACCGGATAATTCTCTCCCTGCTCCCATAACGTGCCAAGTAGGGTGGCGATTGTGTTGTTCCTGAGGTCGTCCTCGGTAACCGCTGTGATTTCGACGTTGCCACTACCGGGTTTCAGATTCGAATCGCTGTGTACTGCCTCAAGACCGTCATGGGCGAAGTAATAGCAGTTCTTGATTGCATTGACAGACCGAAGCGTGCCGAATGCACCAAGACGAGCCTCGTCGGTCAGATTTGCACCGCGCTCAAACTTACCTGCAAACAGGCAGTTTTCAAGGGTGGTCTTTGCACCCGTGTTGGAGAAACTCAGGAACCCGCCCATATAAATGGTTGAAGTGTTATTGTAACTGTCCTTTGCGTAATTCGTCTTGATGGTTCCGTATGCCGCGCAGTTGCGGATGGTGACTTCACTTGTATTCTCCTGAATCTTGCCGATAAATCCACCGGCACCCGAATCAACACGGTACTTGCCGGCATCAAAGGTACCGTACCAAGAGCATTTTTCAATAAGGCTCTGGTGGTTGGCATAGCCCACGAAACCGCCTATCATGCCGGGACCGTGTACCTTTGCGGTAAGGTTGACGTATGAGGTGATGTTCTGAATGATCGCACCGTTGCGCTCAAGTCCGTGGTCTGTGCTGTTCACGCCGCAAATTGAACCAATGAC
>JAZNKR010000110.1:0-4650 GCA_045578665.1 Bacteroidaceae bacterium
TCGCTCCGCGCAAGTTTGGCTGCTCTCGGAATAGTGCAAATAAATTTGCCCTCTGCTCTCGCTTGCACAAACTTTCGCCTCTTTCCAAAAGTCATTGGCGCAGTCTGCCTAAAAGCTTAATGCGCATCAATGAAGCAATGAACCTCTCAATGAAGCAACGGGGCTAGTAGTAACTTAAAGAATGAAACCTTAAGAGCTTAAGCATGTTTTCGGATACTAAAAAAATATTCAAGTAAACTTGATATTTCTCGCTCGTTTGTTCACTATCTTTGTCGAAGATAGGATGAGGCTTTCTTCTCTCGCTTTTCACTATCCTTGTAGTAAAAAATACAGTTCATGAGTATGGAAAATTTTTCTTCCGAAAAGATAAAGAGTATAGTTGTTGCGCAGCGCGAATATTTCGCATCAGGCGCGACCTTGTCATACGAATTTCGTCGTAAACAGCTGAAAACCCTTCTCGCTGCACTCGAAAAGTGGAACTCCCGCCTTTGCGAGGCTCTTTGGAGCGATCTCCACAAGTCGGCAGAGGAGGCATTGCTCACAGAGATAAGCATCGTCACAGGTGAGATAAAGAACCACTTGTCCCATCTGAAAGGGTGGATGAAGAGAGAGCGCTGTGCCACTCCCATCAAGATGATGCCCTCGCGTAGCTATGTGATGAGCGAACCGCTCGGATGCTCCCTCATCATCTCTCCGTGGAACTATCCCGTGCAGCTTCTGCTCAATCCCCTGGTGGGTGCAATCTCTGCGGGATGCACGGCGCTGCTTAAGCCTTCGCCATACGTGCCCAATGTCTCAGCAACATTGGAGGCAATGATAAAGGAATGCTTCGAGGAGCGTTACATTGCCGTAGTGCAGGGCAACAGAGAGGTCAACAAGCAGCTTCTTGCAGAGCGTTTCGACTTCATCTTCTTCACCGGCGGTCATCAGCTTGGCAAGGAGGTGATGCTGGCAGCCTCCGCAAACCTCACCCCCGTTGTACTCGAACTTGGTGGAAAGTCGCCATGTGTGGTCGATGCCGGTGCCGATGTCAACATTGCTGCCCGCCGCATAGCATGGGGAAAGACCTTGAATGCAGGTCAGACCTGCATTGCCCCCGACTATCTGCTGATACACTCTTCGCTGAAGGGAGAGTTCATCGAGGCATTCAAGAGAGAACTCACCCGTTTGCATGGCGAGGATATAAAGCAGAGCAGACATTTTGCACGCATGGTAAGCGACAAGGCGTTCAGCCGCGTCTCTTCCTATCTCCGGCAAGGACGCGCGGTCGTTGGTGGCTCAACAGACGCTTCACAGCGATACATTGAGCCTACGCTGCTCGACGAGGTCCTGCCCACGGCACCTGTGCTGCAGGAGGAGATTTTCGGTCCGGTGCTTCCCATGATAACATTCGAGGCATCAAGCGAAGCCGTCAGTTATATAAAGTCGAAGGACAAGCCTTTGGCGCTTTACTATTTTGGTAAGGAGAGCGCCGGCAAGGAGTTTCTTGCAAAAGCCACTTCGGGAGGAGCCTGCATAAACGATACGATAATGCACATTGCCAACGAGAATATCCCCTTCGGTGGTGTGGGAGATTCGGGTATGGGGCAATATCATGGTCGCTACAGCTTCGATGCATTTTCGCACCGACGTTCGGTAGTTGTAACACCCACATGGCTCGACCTGCCATTCAGATATATGCCTTATAGGATGTTCGGACTTGTGAAGAAGATTCTGTAGGGAAGTTCTCAGATAGCATAAAAACACTCAGGGGCTGCTTCGCGAAGCAGCCCCTGAGTGTTTTTATGGGTGGTTGTCCTTGCTTTTATTGTGCAGGCACCGGTGTTCCTATGGGGAAGAAATTCACCAGATTGACATCGAATATAAGTGTCGAATGAGGCGGCACTCCGCTTACATCCTGACGTGTTCCGTAGCCGAGTGTTGCGGGGATATATATACGCCACACGTCGCCCGATGAGATGGTTGTTCCCTTGACCATGTGGAGCATTGCTGTCACCCAGCCGCGCACACAGCCCGAGAGGTTGAGCTTTTGCGGCACGTTTACCGCAGGGTCCAACTGCCCGAGATAGGACTCGTCGAAGATGGCGCCGTCGGGGTAGGTCTTTGTGGGGATGAGCCGTCCGCGGTAGTTCACAAGCACGGTGTCGGAGTACGAAGGAGACTCGGTGCCGTCACCCTTGCGCAACACCTTGCAGTAGACATAGTACTGGTTGTCCCACTGCAACGTGTCGTTTATTCCGTGGGCAAGATACACGTTCCAATCGCCCGCTTTGTCGGCGCGTGCAACGGTAGCAATGGAGTCTATGAACTCGCTGTTGCGTGCCGCCCAATTGGAGTATTCGCCTGCCTCCTCGGTCTCGTCGCAAGAGACAAGACCCAAGAGAGCCACGAATATAAAGAGTGAATATATCTTCAAAAATTTCATTTCTTGTCGATTATGAAAGTTTTTTGAGAACACTGGTGATGCTTACCTTGTCCTGCAACATCTCGCGCAGGTCGGCAATTGCCACGCGCTTCTGCTCCATAGTGTCGCGGTCGCGCAGAGTAACCATGTTATCCTCAAGAGTCTGATGGTCCACTGTTACGCAGTAGGGAGTACCGATGGCATCCATACGGCGGTAGCGCTTGCCGATAGAGTCCTTCTCCTCGTAATAACAGTTGAAGCTGAACTTGAGTTCATTCATTATCTCACGTGCCTTTTCGGGCAGGCCGTCCTTCTTCACAAGAGGAAGCACTGCGAGCTTCACAGGTGCGAGGGCTGCGGGCAATTTGAGTACCACGCGTGTCTCACCGTTGGAAACAGTCTCCTCTGTGTACGCTGCACACATTACGCTGAGGAACATACGGTCAACACCGATAGAGGTCTCTATGACGTAGGGAGTATAGCTCTCGTTGAGTTCGGGGTCGAAATATTTGATGTTCTTTCCGCAATACTTCTCGTGCTGGCTGAGGTCGAAGTTCGTACGTGAGTGGATACCCTCTACCTCCTTGAAGCCGAAGGGCATCTTGAACTCGATGTCGGTCGCTGCATTTGCATAGTGTGCCAACTTCTCGTGGTCGTGGTATCTGTACTTGTCGTCGCCGAAGCCGAGAGCCTTGTGCCATTTGAGACGGAAAGCCTTCCAGTGCTCGAACCACTCCATCTCCTTGCCGGGCTGTACGAAGAACTGCATCTCCATCTGCTCGAACTCTCTCATTCTGAATATGAACTGACGTGCTACAATCTCGTTGCGGAACGCCTTACCAATCTGTGCAATACCGAAGGGGATACGCATACGGCCTGTCTTCTGCACGTTGAGGTAGTTCACGAAGATGCCCTGTGCTGTCTCGGGACGGAGATATACCTTCATTGCACCGTCTGCTGTAGAGCCCATTTCTGTAGAGAACATAAGGTTGGACTGACGCACCTCTGTCCAGTTGCGTGTACCTGAAATGGGGCACACAATCTCCTCGTCAACTATGATCTGACGGAGCTCCTCCAAGTCTACATTATTCATTGCCACCGAGAAACGTTCGTGGAGAGCATCGCGCTTAGCCTTCTCGGCAAGCACTTTGGGGTTGGTCTGGCAGAACATTTCGCGGTCGAACGACTCGCCGAAGCGCTTGGCAGCCTTGGCTACCTCCTTCTCTATCTTCTCATCGTACTTTGCAATCTGCTCTTCGATAAGAACATCAGCTCTGTAGCGTTTCTTTGAATCGCGGTTGTCGATCAAGGGGTCGTTGAAGGCATCAACGTGGCCTGAAGCCTTCCAGATTGTAGGGTGCATGAAGATTGCTGAATCTATACCCACGATATTGTCGTGCAGAAGCACCATGCTCTGCCACCAATAGGTCTTTATATTGTTTTTCAACTCCACGCCCATCTGTCCATAGTCGTACACAGCACCGAGGCCGTCGTAAATATCACTTGAGGGGAATACAAAGCCGTACTCCTTGCAGTGGGCTACCACTTTCTTAAATACATCGTCTTGAGCCATCTTTATTTATATTGTTTTGATTTATTTTTAACAAAAATGGATTTATCCACAAAAACTACTGTGCAAAATCCGAAAAGTTTGCGCAAAGTAAATCATTTTTTCCGAAATATCCCCAATTGTATGCTAAATAATTAAGGATGGTTCTATAAGAATGCGATGTTCAGAAGCTGTTTGAATTTTATTTTAATAAGATAGGCTGCACTTGCATTGCAATTGTAAGCAAGCTTACATTGCGCTCGTTTGCACTATCTTTAAATAAGATAGGCGGCGCCTCGGAATAATATTCAAGTAAACTTGATATTCTCCTCTCGGCTTGCACTATCTTTCGGAATTATTTGAGAGATATTTAACTTCGTTGAAGTTGCTATCACTCGCTGTACAATTTGTGAACAAGTTCACATTGCGCTCGTTTAACCGCAACTTTTCGAGTAGATTTTCTTTGTTGTTTTGCAGGGAATAGCGGGCTATTTCCAAAAAATAAGAAAGAAAAGATGCCAAAATAGACTCAATCGACGCCAAACCGAACGCCATACAAGCTTGCTTGATATGGCTGAGGTGCGAAGGAGATAAACTCTGTTAAATAAGCCGAAATAACATCGCAAATATAGAAATATTTTCCAATAAAATTCAAACAGCTTCTTAATAATCACTTAGTGCCTATCCTCGGGCTTCG
>JAZNKR010000111.1:0-11729 GCA_045578665.1 Bacteroidaceae bacterium
AGGAGCCAAAGGAATGTCCCCGATTGAAAAATGACCACCCTTGAAGATACACCTACAGTCCCTGCCGATGGCGGCGAACTCTCCTGGTTTGCCATGAGCGCCACTTTCGGACGCGAACTTAAGGCAAAGGAGTATCTCGAAGGCAAGAATGTGGAGTGCTTCGTTCCCATGCGGTGGTCTATCGTTGCCGACAGACGCAACAACAAGACGCGGCAACTCGTCCCCGCCATCAAGAACCTGATATTCGCTCACACCACCAAAGAGCGCATCCAGGAACTGAAGCGCGGAGTGAGCTATCTTCAATACCTCACTTGCAATGCCAATGGCTGCCGAGTGCCCATCGTAGTCCCCGACGGACAGATGCAGCAGTTCATCGCTGTGTGCGAGACTCACGATGATAAGCTAACCTACCTCTCTCCCGAGGAGATAAACCTCTCCGAGGGTACCCGCGTGCGCATCGTCGGCAGCACCTTCGATGGTGTAGAGGGCATCTTTGTAAAAGTGAAGAACAAGCGCAAGAAACGCGTAGTGGTGCAGGTGCAAGGCATCGCCGCCGTCATGCTCGCCGAGTTCACAGACGGCTACCTTCAGGTGTTGGAGTAAAAGACAAACAACTCTATATTCCTCCTCTTAAAGACTGAGGAGTTCTGATTTCCGCGTAAGAAACTTCACAAGTTATCGCGGATTGGGGAAACTCCCCCCCCCTACGGGGATTCCCTCTTTAAGAGGGAGAGTTAGCACACACAAACACAAAACATAATATCAAACAACGAAGCGGAGGCATCCCGGTAGTCAACAGTTCATGGGCTACATTTCAGTCACAGGTAATGGGATGCCTCCATGCTTCGTTGCACGGCTGCGCCGTGGAAGAAATCGCACGAATACCCGCCGTATTCAACAAACCAAGAAAATCATTAACAAATAACATAGAATCATGAAAATTGCAGTAGCAGGAACCGGTTATGTAGGATTGTCAATGGCAACCCTCCTATCTCAGCACAACGAAGTTGTTGCAGTAGATGTAATCCCCGAAAAGGTAGAGAAGATAAACAATCGCATTTCTCCCATCCAGGACGACTACATTGAGAAATATTTCGCCGAAAAAGAACTGAACTTGCAAGCAACGCTCGACGGCGCTGCGGCATACAAGGATGCAGAATTCGTTGTCATTGCTGCGCCCACCAACTACGACCCGCAAAAGAACTTCTTCGACACCCACCACATAGAGGATGTTATAGACCTTGTGTTGCAGGTTAACCCCGACGCAGTGATGGTAATCAAGAGCACCATCCCCGTGGGATACTGCCGCAGCCTCTATGTGAAATATGCACAGCGCTTCCTGACCGAGGAGGCACTGAAAGGCAAGAAATTCAACCTCCTCTTCTCACCCGAATTCCTGCGCGAGAGCAAGGCGCTCTACGACAACCTCTATCCCAGCCGCATCATCGTGGGCGCACCCAAATACATAGAGCAGTTCGACGAAGAGAACCGCGCCATCAACGCCATCGCCGACGTGCCCCGCCTCGAAGAGGCTGCACGCACCTTTGCATCTCTGCTGCAACAGGGCGCCATCAAGGAGAACATCGACACCCTCTTCATGGGACTCAAAGAGGCAGAGGCAGTGAAGCTCTTCGCCAACACCTACCTGGCACTGCGCGTGAGCTACATCAACGAGCTCGACACATACGCCGAGATAAAAGGACTCGACTCCGCCGCCATCATCAAGGGCATAGGCTTCGACCCCCGCATCGGCTCCCACTACAACAACCCATCGTTCGGCTACGGCGGCTACTGCCTGCCCAAAGACACCAAGCAGCTGCTCGCCAACTACCAGAATGTGCCCCAGAACATGATGACAGCCATCGTGGAGAGCAACCGCACCCGCAAGGACTTCATCGCCGACCGCGTGCTGGAGATGGCAGGCGCCTACGGAGCAAACAGCGACTACGACGCATCCAAAGAGAAAACCGTAACCGTAGGCGTGTATCGCCTCACCATGAAAGCCAACTCCGACAACTTCCGCCAATCGTCAATCCAGGGAGTGATGAAGCGCATCAAGGCAAAAGGCGCCGATGTCATCATCTACGAACCCACACTCGAAGACGGCTCAACATTCTTCGGCAGCAAGGTGGTGAACAACCTCGACGAGTTCAAACGCCTCTCGCAAGCCATCATAGCCAACCGCTACGACGCCAGCCTCGACGATGTAAAAGAGAAAGTCTACACACGCGACATTTTCGGAAGAGACTAAATAACAACACCGGAGTTCCCGAATACCGCGAAGAACAGAACTCCTCCGTCTTCAACCGCTGACGCAATTGAATCCACCTCCTCTTCAAGAGGAGGAGTAAAATAAAAAAACACTCTCCCTCTTGGAAGAGGGAGTACCCGAAGGGGGAGGGAGTTTGAACAACCACACGAGCAAAACAAACTAAAGAAGCTGTCCCTCTTTAAGGGGGACGAGAACTATTTTCTGCGGAAATAGTTCGGAGGGGGTTCTTACCATCGCATAGCAACCACCATGCATCATCGCAGGTAGAACCCCTCCGTCTTAAGGGACAAGCCCTTAATCCACCTCCCCTTGAAGGGCAGGAGCTATATTACCTCTTCCGCGGAAATTTCAAACTTCTCCGTCTTCAGCAAGCTAACACTCTCCCTCTTGAAGAGGGAGTACCCGCAGGGGGAGGGAGTTCGAACGAACACACAAACAAAAGCGCCCTCCTCAAGGGCAGAAATCCAATAATCAATCCACCTTATATAAACAAGGAACAGCATGGTAACATACAACATAGACCTAAAGGGCAAGACAGTGCTGGTGACCGGAGCCGCAGGCTTCATCGGCGCCAACCTGGTGAAGCGCATCTTCAACGACTTCAGCGATGTAACAGTTGTAGGCATCGACAGCATCACCGACTACTACGATGTGCGTCTGAAGCACGAGCGCCTCGACGAACTCTCACAGTACGGCGACAGATTCATCTTCGTCAAAGGAAACATCGCCGACAAAGAGACCATCGAAAGCATATTCACCAACTACACACCCCAGGTAGTGGTGAACCTCGCCGCACAGGCAGGCGTGCGCTACAGCATCACCAACCCCGACGCCTACATCGAGAGCAACCTCATAGGCTTCTACAACATACTCGAAGCATGCCGCCACCACGCCGTGGAACACCTTGTCTACGCATCGTCGTCCAGCGTCTATGGCAGCAACAAGAAGGTGCCCTACAGCACCGACGACAAAGTCGACAACCCCGTGAGCCTCTACGCAGCCACCAAGAAGAGCAACGAGCTGATGGCGCACGCCTACAGCAAACTCTACAACATCCCCTCCACCGGCCTGCGCTTCTTCACCGTCTACGGCCCCTGTGGACGTCCCGACATGGCATACTTCGGCTTCACCAACAAACTGCTCCGTGGCGAGAAGATACAGATCTTCAACTACGGCAACTGCAAACGTGACTTCACCTTTGTCGACGACATTGTCGAAGGCATTGTGCGCATTATGCAACACGCTCCCGAAAAGCAGATGGGCGAGGACGGGCTACCCATCCCCCCCTACAAGGTATACAACATAGGTAACAACAGCCCCGAAAACCTCTTGGACTTCGTGCAGATATTGCAGGAAGAACTGACAGCTGCCGGAGTGCTCCCAGCCGACTACGACTTCGAGGCACACAAGGAACTTGTCCCCATGCAGCCCGGCGACGTACCCGTAACATATGCTGACACATCGGCATTGGAAGAGGACTTCGGATTCAAACCCCACACCTCGCTGCGCGAAGGACTGCGCAAGTTCGCTGTGTGGTATAAGGAGTTTTATGGATAAAGCAATTTATTAACATTCAATCAATACAACCATGAAAGGAATTGTACTTGCCGGTGGTAGCGGCACACGCCTGTACCCCATCACTAAAGGAATCTCCAAACAGCTGATGCCCATCTACGATAAGCCGATGGTCTATTACCCCATATCGGTGTTGATGTTGGCAGGCATACGCGAGATACTTATCATCTCCACCCCGCACGACTTGCCCGGTTTCAAGCGTCTTCTTGGCGACGGCAGCGACTACGGCGTACACTTCGAATATGCCGAACAGCCCTCACCCGACGGCCTGGCACAGGCATTCACCATAGGTGCCGACTTCATAGGCAACGACAGCGCCTGCCTTGTTCTGGGCGACAACATATTCCATGGCGCCGGCTTCACAAGCATGCTTAAAGAGGCAGTGCGCACAGCCGACGAAGACGGCAAGGCAACAGTCTTCGGCTATTGGGTGAGCGACCCCGAACGCTACGGCGTAGCCGAGTTCGACAAAGATGGCAACTGTCTTTCCATTGAAGAGAAACCCGCCGCGCCCAAAAGCAACTATGCAGTCGTAGGTCTCTATTTCTACCCCAACAAGGTAGTAGAGGTGGCAAAGAACATCAAACCCTCGGCACGCGGCGAGTACGAGATAACAACCGTCAACCAGCAGTTCTTGGCAGATGGTGAATTGAAGGTACAAACCTTAGGACGCGGATTCGCATGGCTCGACACCGGCACACACGACTCGCTTTCAGAAGCATCCACATACATCGAAGTACTTGAAAAACGCCAGGGTCTGAAGGTTGCCTGCCTCGAGGGCATCGCCTACCGCCAGGGATGGATAAACGAAGAGCGCATGCGCGAACTTGCACAGCCCATGCTCAAGAATCAGTACGGACAATACCTATTAAAGGTAATAGACGAAATAAAAGAAACGGGCAATCCCAATCTCGATTAACCTACTTTAAACTATGGAAGTAATAAAGACAGATATAGAAGGTTTGGTAATAATCGAACCAAAAGTATTTAAAGATGCACGCGGCTACTTCTTCGAAAGCTTCTCGCAGCGCGAGTTCGAAGAGAAAGTGCGCAAAGTAAACTTTGTGCAGGACAACGAAAGCATGTCGTCATACGGTGTGATGCGCGGTCTGCATTTCCAGCGTCCCCCTTACACACAGAGTAAACTTGTGCGCTGTGTCAAAGGAAAAGTGCTCGACGTAGCAGTAGACATACGCAAAGGCTCACCAACCTACGGCAAACACGTAGCAGTGGAACTCTCTGAGGACAACCACCGTCAGTTCTTCGTACCCCGCGGCTTTGCCCACGGTTTTGCAGTGCTCAGCGATGTGGCAATCTTCCAATACAAGTGCGACAACTTCTACGCACCCCAAGCCGATGGCGGCATCAGCATCATGGACGACACACTCGGCATCGACTGGCAGATACCCATGGACCAAGCACTATTGTCAGAGAAAGACATCAACCATCTTTGCCTCAAAGACTTCGACTCCCCATTCGATTACAATGTAAACCTATACCCTGAGTTTGAGTAATATGAAAACAATACTTGTAACCGGAGCCAACGGACAGTTAGGCAACGAAATGCGCATAATAGCAGCCGACAGCAGCGACAGATACATATTCACAGATGTCAATCAGATAGAGGGAGCAGAGACCACCTATCTTGACATCACCGACCTGCAGGCAGTGCGCGACATTGTAGCAAAAAACAACGTCGATGCCATTGTCAACTGCGCAGCATACACCAATGTCGACAAAGCCGAGGAGGATGTAGCCCTCTGCACACTGCTCAACTCCAAAGCCCCCGAGAACCTTGCAACAGCAATGAAGGAGACAGACGGATTGCTCGTCCACATCTCCACCGACTACGTCTTTGGTGGCGACCCTTACAACACCCCCTGCACTGAGGAGAAGAAAGGCACCCCCACCGGTGTGTACGGACAGACAAAACTCCTGGGCGAAGAGGCAATAGTGGCAACAGGCTGCAAACACGTAATCATACGCACAGCATGGCTCTACAGCGAGTTCGGAAAGAACTTCTGCAAGACTATGATGTCGCTCACAGCTACCAAGCCACAGCTGAAAGTGGTCTTCGATCAGGCAGGAACACCCACGTATGCCCTCGACCTTGCAAAGGCCATTGCTGTGGTACTCGAAAAGTTCGACGGTTCACAAAACGGCATATACCACTACTCCAACGAAGGAGTATGCTCGTGGTACGACTTCACAAAGATGATAGCCGAGTACAACGGCACCACCGAGTGCGATGTGCAGCCTTGCCACAGCAACGAGTTCCCCAGCCCCGTGAAAAGGCCGGCATACTCAGTGCTTGACAAGACAAAGATTAAAGGGGTGTTCGGAGTGAAAGTTCCCTACTGGACCGACTCGTTGAAACAGTGCATCGCTAATATAAAAAATTAAAACAGAGGGAGGTCGAAAGAATAATAAAAACTTTCCCTCTTGGAAGAGCTAATCTCTGTACACATTTATTTTAAATCGGCATTTGCTATATTTCTAAATGTCAACAAAATAGCTTACTAAAAAAGCTCCTGCCCTTAAAGGGGAGGTGGATTCAATCGCGATTAGCGATTGAAGACGGAGGGGTTTTCCTCGCGTAGTATGGTTTATTGTAGTACTATAGATAAAGAACCCCCTCCAAACTTTTTTCCGAGAAAAAAGTTCTCGTCCCCCTTCAAGAGGGACAGCTTTTTTAAGTTTCTTATTTAAAAGAGATTAGCAAAGGTATAAAAGCTAAAAGATGTGTCCAAAGATTAGCTTGGATAAGAGGGAGTACCCGAAGGGGGAGGGAGTTCGAAAAAACATACTTGTCGCCCCTTAACATAACATACAATATTAACAAAAAAAACAACCAACCATGAGAAATATAGTAATCACCGGCGGTGCCGGCTTTATCGGAAGTCACGTTGTACGTCTGTTCGTAAACAAGTACCCCGAGTACAATATCATCAACATAGACAAACTCACATACGCAGGCAACCTTGCCAACCTCAAGGACATTGAGGACCGTCCCAACTACAAATTTGTGAAGATGGACATCTGCGACTTCGATGCATTCTACCAATTGATGCAGCAGGAGCAGATAGACGGCATCATCCACCTTGCAGCAGAGAGCCATGTAGACCGTTCGATAAAGGATCCCTTCACCTTTGCACGCACCAACGTGATGGGCACACTCAGCCTTTTGCAGGCTGCAAAACTATATTGGGAATCACTGCCCGAGAAGTACGAGGGCAAACGATTCTATCATATCTCAACCGATGAGGTATACGGCGCCCTCGAACTCTCACACCCCGAGGGAATAGAACCTCCCTTCACAACAACAGCCTCCAGCGGCGAGCACCACTTGGCATACGGCACAGACTTCTTCTACGAGACAACAAAGTACAATCCTCATAGCCCCTATTCGGCATCAAAGGCAAGCAGCGACCACTTTGTGCGTGCCTACCACGACACATACGGCATGCCAACAATCGTCACCAACTGCTCAAATAACTATGGCCCCTATCAGTTCCCCGAGAAATTGATTCCCTTGTTCATCAACAACATCCGTCAGCGCAAGCCTCTGCCTGTATATGGCAAGGGCGAGAACGTTCGCGACTGGCTCTATGTTGTAGACCATGCACGCGCCATCGATGTAATATTCCACGAAGGCAAGATAGCCGAGACATACAACATCGGCGGCTTCAACGAGTGGAAGAACATCGACATCATCCACGTGGTGATAAAGACCGTAGACCGCCTGTTGGGCAACCCCGAAGGCCACTCACTCGACCTCATCACCTACGTTACCGACCGCGCAGGACACGACCTTCGCTACGCCATCGACAGCACCAAACTCCAAAGAGAGTTAGGATGGGAGCCCTCATTGCAGTTCGAAGAAGGCATTGAGAAGACTGTACGTTGGTATCTCGACAATCAGGAGTGGATGGATAACATCACCAGCGGAGAGTACGAGAAGTATTACGAAGAGATGTATAAGGGAAGATAAGAAGGTAAATAGATATAAAAATAATGTCTATGAATCAACTAAAAGCAGGAGCTGCACTAAATTATGTGTTAATCTTACTGAATACATTGGTAGGACTACTCTATACCCCATATATGTTACGTATGATGGGGCAAAGTGAATATGGTCTATATTCATTAGTCGCTTCTGTGATTTCTTATCTTACAATATTGGACCTTGGATTAGGAAATGCAGTTGTAAGATATACCGCAAAGTATAGAGCCGAAGGTAAGCAGACAGAACAATATGAGATGTTCGGAATGTTCTTCGTTCTATACATTATCATAGGTGTTATTGCACTTATTGTTGGTTCTGCACTATATTTCAATGTAGATGCAATGTTCGGAAAGACGATGACAGCAGTGGAGTTAGACAAAGCTCGTATAATGATGCTGCTATTGGTATTCAATCTTGCTTTCACATTTCCAATGAGCATATTTGGTTCAATAATCACAGCATACGAAAGATTTGTCTTCCCAAGAGTTGTGAATATTATTCGTATTATTCTCAATACAGTTATAATGATTTGTCTGTTGCAAATGGGGTATAAGGCAATTGCAATGGTTGTATTACTGACCATATTCAATGTCTTGACACTTATCTTGAATTATTTCTATTGCTACAGACGTCTCAATATTAAAATGTATTTCAGAAAATTCAAGTGGGGCTTCCTTAAAGAGGTTGCTATTTATTCATTTTGGATTTTCTTGAATGTTATTATGGATAGAATATATTGGAGTACAGGTCAATTTGTTTTGGGAGCCATGGTTGGCACAGCCGCGGTTGCAGTCTTTGCCGTAGCAATTCAGCTACAGCACTTATATTTGCAGTTCTCGTCATCAATATCAAGTGTATTTCTACCTAAAGTTACAAGTATGGTAACGAAAAGCAATGACAGAACAGCTATTTCGGACCTCTTCATTCGCACCGGTCGCATACAGTACATTGTAATGGCATTGATTTTATCAGGATTCATCGCATTTGGGCGCCAATTCATCAATTTATGGGCTGGTTCCGGGTATGAAGATGTGTATATTATATGTGTATTGTTTTTTGTATCGCTTTTAGTTCCCTTAATACAGAACTTGGGAATAACTATTCTTCAAGCGAGAAATCAAATGAAATTCCGTAGCTTGCTATATATTGCTATTGCAACTGCGGCACTTGTACTTCAAATAGTGCTTGCAAGAAAATACGGCGGAATTGGTTGCGCTATAGCAGTTGCAGGTGCATTATTGTTGGGGCAAGGGCTGATAATGAACATCTATTACTCAAAGAGACAAGGAATAAATATCGGAAAATTTTGGAGAGAAATTCTGAGAATGTCAGGGGTACCTTTTGTGATGACCGTAGTTTCAATTTACGTAAGTGGTAAATACTGTATCAATAATTGGAGTGAACTGATTATTGCAATCATATTATATTGTACTATATATGTTCCTATGTTCTGGTTATTTAGCATGAACTCTTATGAACGTAACCTTTTCAAGGCTCCGATACAAAAAATATTGCAGCGGTAAATTAAAAGAATAAATGTTTCGAACAATAATAAACAAATATCTCGGTTTCTTATGATTGTTCTAAAAGAGAAAAAAGACTGTTGCGGTTGCTCTGCATGCGCACAACGTTGTCCTAAGCAATGTATTACAATGCAAAGCGATAACGAAGGTTTTCTGTACCCAATAGTAGATACAGACAAATGCATTGATTGCGGTTTATGCGAAAAGGTCTGTCCGGTAATCAATAGAAATGAGCCTTCAAAACCTATAGCAGCCTATGCTGCGATAAACAAGAACGAGGAGATACGTTTGGCAAGTTCTTCAGGAGGCATCTTTACATTACTTGCAGAAGCTATCATAAATGAGGGCGGAGTTGTTTTTGGCGTAAAGTTTAACGAAAAGTGGCAAGCAGTTTTCGATTATACAGAAACATTGGAAGGTATAGCTCCATTCCGAGGAAGCAAATACGTTCAGGCTGTAGTAGGCGATGCTTATAAATATGCTGAATCATTTTTGAAGGCAGGACGAAAAGTACTTTTTACGGGTACACCGTGCCAAATTGCAGGATTGAAAAAATATTTACGCAAGGATTATGAAAATCTATTGGCTGTAGATGTCATATGCCATGGCGCTCCTAGTCCGCTTGTTTGGAAAGAGTATGTAGAAGAACTTATACGCGCGAAGCGCGTCGCTGGAAAAAATACTGTTTCCTTGTCTCTAAATGATGAACCAGTTTTAACTGGTATCTCATTTAGAGACAAGACTAATGGCTGGAAAAAATTCTGTTTCCGAGCTACTTTTGCCGCCTCAAAGGCGGCAAAAAATTCTGTTTCCGAGCCATATTCAAATAATACAATATTGGAGTCATTGCATGACAACATTTATATGCAAGGCTTCTTAAGAGATATTTATTTAAGACCGAGTTGCTATTCTTGTCCTGCAAAAAATGGAACGTCCGGAAGCGATATCACATTAGGTGATTTCTGGGGAATAAACAATTATTTACCAGAAATGGATGATGATAAAGGTACAAGTGCAGTTATAATAAATTCGCAACTTGGGGACATATATTTTAAAAATGTAAATTGTCTTAATGTTCTTGTTCATTATACGAATGTAGTTAAAGGGAACTCTGCATTGATAGGTAGCTCTCCAAAATCGAAGTATAGTAGTTTTTTTTGGGAAAGTTTTTCATTAAAAGGCATAGATGCAATATGCTTGACATGCAAAAAAATACGACCCAATATTCTCAAAAGTTCTCTCCGAAAAATCAAAAGATTAATAAGAAAAATACTATGAATAAAAAAAGAATAGGTATATTAACATTGCAGTATGGTGCTAACTATGGTGGAACTTTGCAATGTTACGCTTTATATAAAGTCTTGCAAAACATGGGACATAATGTTGAGGTTATAAACTTTCAACCCCAAATTAATGCTGGTTTGTTAGAGAAAATTCTATACAATTATAGTATGTGTAGAAGTTTTTCAGATTTTAAGAATACAACAAAACGTTTTATATTCCCTAAGAATAATGATAGTAGAACGAATGATAGTTTAGTGGCGGTTTTTGATAAATTTCGTAATGAAAACATTACTCTTTCTGAAAGAGTTGATGAATTAACTATTTCTAGACTTAATAGCAAATATGACTATATAGTAGTAGGAAGCGACCAAGTATGGAGTAGCATGGTACGTTCCCACTTGACATATATGGGTGAGTGGAGACCACTCTTCTCTGGAAAATTTATTTCATATGCAGCGTGTGCATATACAAACAAATATCCTTTAGTAAGATATATTAAAATCAAACGTTTATTGAACAACTTTTCTGCCATTTCAGTACGTGATAATCTTACTGCAAGCCTTGTGGAAAAGTTTGGTATTACCAATGCTATTAATGTTTCTGATCCGACATTGTTATATCCTTTTAAAGAATTTATAGGTGAATCAATTATAAAGGAGCCATATATCTTTATATATATTCTTGGAGGTGAAATAAATGGTGGAAATGCTATGGCACTGCATAATTTGAAAGCAAAACTTAAAAAGCAATGTAAGGTTGTCGCTGCAACTACATATGGAAAGGATATACCATATGCAGACATAACATTGCATAATATAGCCCCAAATGAATGGATAAATTTGATCTCAAATTCAGAATGTGTTTTCACTGATTCTTTTCATGGAATTTTATTTTCATTAAAAAACAGAACACCTTTTGTCGCATATTATCGTGAGAAATTAAGAGCGTCAAGACTATTGGATTTGCAAGAAAGGTATAAAATAAAAAATATAGTAACTGAAGCTGATTATATCAGTTATTTAAACTTATCCGAGTTGATTGTAAATGAAGAAAGTTATAGAATCTTTGA
>JAZNKR010000112.1:0-28158 GCA_045578665.1 Bacteroidaceae bacterium
AATAAATATTCCATAGAAGAGGTTGGTTAACCTCCGCCTTCCTTTACTTCGGTTAAACATCTTTTTCCTTCTTCACTTTGCAAATGTAGTAATTATATATTGTATAATTTTTCATTGTGCAAATCTAAGGTTGAAGAGGGAGTGCCCGCAGGGCGAGGGAGTTCCAATCATTGACTTAAATTTTTCTTAATAAAAAAATATTACTGTCCGGTAAAAATTACTAATTGTTTTTGGCTAAACAGTATTTTTTAATGGCAGTTTGTAGTTATCTTGATTTAAACAAAGTTTACGTTCTTTTTGTGCCGACAAAAAGAACCAAAAAGCTCTGCGCATGGGCGCTTTCTTAACGGCAGCCTCAGCTGATGACTTTTGGGGCTGCGGAACTCACTCGCTACGTTCGCTCAAACAGTCTTTCGCTTCGCGCAAGTTTGGCTACTCTCGGCATAGTGCAAATGAATTTGCCCTCTGCTCTCGCTTGCACAAACTTTTAATAAAACAGGCTTCGTCTCAGGATAAAAAACAAGTGAACTTGTTTTATTCTCCATTCGACTTGCGCTGTTTTTCGCCTCTTTCCAAAAGTCATTGGCGCAGTCTGCCTAAAAGCTTAATGCGCATCAATGAAGCAATGAACCTCTCAATGAAGCAATGTGGCTTGTAGCAACTTAAAGAATGGAACCTTAAGGGCTTAAGCATGTTTACCGGACAGTAATATTTCTATATATCCTGTCTCTACTTTTTGACAACAATTCACAAGAATTGTAGCAAAATGTATTTTTTATAGCCAAGTTTCTTGATTTCGGGATATTGTGGTATCTTTGCAGCCTTGTTTTCAAAGGTAATACTAATGGAGGAGAATTTAAACGTAGAATTGAATTTGAAGCAGAGCGCTGCACTTGCGGCTATGTCCATAACCGAGCTTAACGGCATGCAGAAGGCGGTGTTGAAGCAGTTCCGCGATGGAGGAGACATAGTAGTGCTTTCGCCGACCGGTACCGGAAAGACTCTTGCTTTTCTTATGCCGATGTTGGAGCAACTCGATGGCGAAAGTAGCGAGGTGCAGGCTGTTGTTGTTCTTCCTACGCGCGAACTTGCGCGGCAGGTGGCAGAGGTGTGGAAGAAAATGTCTACAGGCATCAAGGCTGTCTGTCTGCATGGCGGTCGTCCGGCAAGCGAGGAAGCAGCACAGATTAAAGGCTCGGTTCCTCCTCTTATAATAGCGACTCCCGGACGTCTGAATGATCATATCGCGCGAGGTACTTTCGGTTGTGAGAGTGTCCGTGTGTTGATTCTTGATGAGTTTGACAAGGCTTTGGAACTCGGATTCAGAGAAGAGATGGAGAATCTCCGCAACAGTATGCCATTTGTTGAGCGCAATATGCTTTTTTCGGCAACCGACACAGACGAACTCTCCGCTTTTGTAGAGCTTGAAGACTGTGTTAAGCTGGATTTTACAGATGTTGTTGATAACCCACAGGAACGCACAGCCTTCTATCTGGTGAAGAGTACTCAGGAGAAACGTCTCGATTCACTCGCCACACTTCTTTTGTTGCTGCAAGGAGAACCTTCGATTGTCTTCTGCAATTTCCGCGAAATGGTCGATGAGGTCTATTCATTCTTAAAGAAAAAAGGTCTCTCTGTAGTGGCATATCATGGCGGAATGGAGCAGAAACAGCGCGAACTTGCATTGTATAAATTCAGGAGCGGCTGCTCTGTCGTGCTTGTGTGCACAGATGTGGCTTCGCGTGGACTGGATATTCCGGATGTTAAGCATGTTGTCCATTACCAGCGTCCGGTAAACGAGGATAGCTACATTCATCGTAACGGTCGCACAGCGCGTTGGAGAGCCGAGGGCAATGTCTACATTTTCCATATCGAGGGAGGTTCGTTGCCCGAATATGTTTCGGACGAATTGCCCGCGTTCGATTTCAAACGCTCCGTACCTATGCCGGTAAAGGCGCCGTGGAGAGTGCTTTATATAGGAAAGGGTAAAAAAGACAAAATAAGCCGTGGCGATATAGCCGGTTTCTTTATGAAAAAGGGTGGTGTCAAACAGAAAGATTTGGGAATCATTGTCGTGTACGACCGTTATTCATATGCGGCTGTTCGCAGCGAAGCTGTGAGACCGTTGTTGAGAGCAGTTGCAAACGAGAAGATTAAAGGTATAAAAACCATTATAGAGGAAATTAAATAATTGCACAATTTCACACGTGTGAAATTTTTTTGGTGAAAAAGCAGTATAAAATTTCCTTATATTTTGTTTTTTAAAAAAGAATGGATACCTTTGCGACCTTGTCAATAGAAATTTAAGAAGTTTATACATATTTGTTAATAGATATAAAATATGAAGAAGTATAATTTTAATGCCGGTCCTTCGATTTTGCCGGCCGAAGTAATTGAGCAGGCGGCTCAAGCTGTATCGGATTTTAATGGAATTGGTCTATCTATATTGGAAATCAGTCATCGTTCAAAAGATTTTCAGCCTGTAATTCCCGAGGCTGTTTCTCTTTTCAAGGAACTGTTGGATATTCCCGAGGGATATTCAGTGATTTTCCTTGGCGGTGGTGCAAGTCTCGAATTCTGCATGATACCTTTCAACTTCCTCGAGAAGAAGGCTGTGTATCTCAACACCGGAACCTGGGCAAACAAGGCTATGAAAGAGGCAAAACTCTTCGGTGAGGTTGCAGAGGTTGCATCGTCAAAGGACAGAAACTACTGCTACGTTCCCAAGAACTATGAGATTCCCACAGATGCCGACTATTTACACATTACAACAAACAACACCATTTATGGAACAGAAATCCGCAAGGATATTGATTCTCCCGTACCTCTCATCGCGGATATGTCATCCGACATCTTCTCTCGTCCCGTAGATGTAAGCAAGTATGCTTGTATATATGGTGGTGCACAGAAGAACCTTGCTCCTGCAGGTGTCTCTTTCGTTATTGTAAAGGACGATGCTCTTGGCAAGGTTTCACGCACAATCCCCACAATGCTCGACTATCGTACACACATCAAGGGTGAGTCCATGTTCAACACTCCTCCCGTATTCCCCATCTACGCGGCTCTTTGCAATCTCCGTTGGATAAAGGCTCAGGGTGGTGTGCCCGAAATGCAACGTCGTGCAGCTGTACGTGCCGAGATGCTTTACAACGAAATTGACCGCAACAAATGTTTCCGTGGTACGGCCGACATCGAAGACCGTTCATACATGAACATCGACTTTGTGATGAGCGATGAATATAAGGAACTTGAGGGCGAATTCATGGAGTTTGCAACCTCAAAAGGTCTTGTGGGCATCAAGGGACACCGTTCAATCGGCGGTTTCCGTGCATCGTGCTACAATGCGCTCCCCATCGAGGCAGTGCAGGTTCTTGTCGACTGCATGAAAGAGTTTGAGAAAAATCATTAATAGATAGAATTTTACAAATATATGAAAAAGGTATTGGTTGCAACCGAGAAGCCTTTTGCTCCCGTTGCTATAAAAGGAATACGCGAAGTTACCGACGCAGCAGGTTACGAACTTGTACTGCTCGAAAAATATACATCAAAGCAGGATTTGCTCGCGGCTGTTGCCGATGTTGACGCCATAATCATCCGCAGCGACATTGTCGATGCCGAGGTGATGGCAGCTGCCAAAAATCTGAAGATTGTTGTACGTGCAGGTGCAGGATACGACAATGTTGACCTTGTCGCTGCTACAGAAAAGGGTATTTGTGTAATGAACACACCCGGACAGAACGCAAATGCAGTTGCAGAACTTGTGTTCGGTATGCTGGTATTCATGGCACGCGGAATGTTCAGCGGTGCAGCGGGTTGTGAACTCAAAGGCCGCACCATCGGTATCCATGCGTTCGGAAACGTAGGCCGCAATGTTGCCCGCATTGCCAAAGGATTCGGCATGAATGTGGCTGTTTACGATGCGTTTGTACCCAAAGCGGCTGTAGAAGAGGCTGGTTGCAAGTGGTGTGAGACTCCCGAGGAACTCTACTCATGCTCCGATGTTGTCTCTTTGCATCTTCCCGCAACGGCAGAGACCAAACAGTCTATCAACAAGGCGCTTGTATCGAATATGCCCAAGCCGGCTTTCCTTATCAACACAGCACGCAAGGAGGTTATCAACGAGGCTGAGCTCATAGAGGTGATGGCAGAGCGTCCCGACTTCAAATATGCTACCGACATAGCTCCCGTGGCTGCTGAGGAGTTTGCCAAGTTCGAAGGTCGTTACTTCGCTACACCCAAGAAGATGGGTGCACAGACAGCCGAGGCAAATATCAATGCCGGCATTGCAGCAGCCAAGCAGATTGTTGCATTCTTCGAAGAGGGTTGCGAAAGATTCCGTCTTAATAAATAATATGTGCCATGGCTGTAGTTAAACCATTCAAAGGATACAGACCTCCTCAGGCAATTGTAGAGGAGGTTCAGAGCCGCCCTTACGATGTACTCAACTCTGATGAGGCACGTGCCGAGGCAGCAGGCAACGAAAAGTCGTTGTACCATATCATTCGTCCCGAAATAGATTTTCCCGTAGGCACAGACGAGCACTCTCCCGAGGTCTATGAAAAGGCTGCAGAGAATTTTGCAAAATTCAAGAACAACGGCTGGCTTGTTCAAGACGAGAAAGAGCAGTACTACATCTATGCGCAGACCATGAACGGAAAGACCCAATATGGTCTTGTAGTCTGCACATATGTCAATGATTATCTCGACGGTACTATAAAGAAACACGAACTTACCCGCCGCGACAAGGAAGAGGACCGCATGAAACATGTGCGTGTCAACAATGCCAACATCGAACCGGTGTTCCTTGCATACCCCGACAGCGATGTTCTTAACACTGTCATTGCTTCGTATGTCTCTGCCGAGCCTGTATATTCGTTCGTTGCAGAGCTCGACGGATTCGGTCATCAGTTCTGGATTGTAGACAAGGACGAGGATATTGCAACCATCACAGCAGAGTTTGCCAAGATGCCTGCCCTGTATATTGCAGACGGTCACCACCGCTCGGCTGCTGCCGCGCTTGTGGGCAAGGAGAAGGCCGACAACAACCCCAATCATAGAGGCGACGAGGAGTACAACTACTTTATGGCAGTATGTTTCCCCGAATCGCAGCTCACCATCATCGATTACAACCGTGTGGTGAAAGATCTGAATGGATTGTCGTCAGAGGAATTCCTTGCGGCTGTTGCCAAGAATTTTGTCGTTACACCCAAGGGGGCAGATATTTACAAACCTGCGCGTCTGCACGAATTCTCCATGTATCTCGACGGCAATTGGTATGCACTCACAGCGAAAGAGGGTACATACGACGATGCCGACCCGATAGGTGTGCTCGATGTAACAATTTCGTCAAATCTTATCCTTGACGAGATTTTGGGCATAAAGGACCTGCGCAGCGACAAGCGTGTGGATTTTGTAGGCGGCATCCGCGGTCTTGGCGAACTGAAGCGTCGTGTAGACAGCGGCGAGATGAAGATGGCGCTCGCCCTCTATCCCGTGTCGATGAAGCAACTTATGGATATTGCCGATTCGGGCAACATAATGCCCCCGAAGACTACATGGTTCGAGCCTAAGTTGCGTTCGGGACTCATTGTCCATGAATTGTCTTGATTTTGATACCGGAAACAGCTATCGGTTTTGGAAACAGATATATATAAAACAATAGATGTGCAAGGCGAGGGAATTTACTCCGAGAAGAGGAGTAAATTTCTCGCTTTTGCCATTCCTGTGCAGACGGTCGATGATGTGAAACGCGAAGTGGAGGCATATCAGAAGAAGTACTACGATGCGAGGCACGTCTGCTATGCCTACAGGCTTGGCGAGCGCCGCGAACTATTCCGTGCCAACGACAACGGCGAGCCTTCGGGTACGGCGGGAAAGCCCATCCTCGGGCAGATAGACAGCCGCGAACTTACGAATGTCCTTGTGATAGTGGTGCGTTATTTCGGTGGAATAAAGTTAGGCACCAGCGGACTCATTGTTGCATACAAGGCTGCGGCTGCCGAGGCGCTCGATGCTACGGAGCATGTAGAAAAGACAATAAACGAAGAGATTACCCTTAAATTCTCCTACCCTCTGTTGAATGATGTCCTTCGCATCGTAAAGGAGGAGAATCCCCGCATAGTGGAGCAGCTGTTTGACAATGAATGCGTAGTGAAGTTGTCTATACGTCTGTCGCGCATGCCGCGCTTGCGCGAACGTTACGAGAAACTTGTCATTGACAGTCGCAACGACCTTGTGATTGTAGACGATGAGGTATAGTTGCTCTTTATTTCCCTATAGATAGACACCTGCTGCTTCTGCCGGTATGTTGCAATCTACTCTTGCTGCTGCCGGGTCGAAGATATTCAGCCCACCCTTTTCTATTACGAACTTTATCGCAGCCTGTGCCTTTACTGAGCACCAGCGGCTGTCCAATGGCGGCGCATAAGCGGCGATACCGAACATGCCGGGAAGTATGCCCATGATACCGCCGCTGACGCCTGTCTTTGCAGGGATACCTGCGGTGAACAGCCATTCGTTGTTGTAGTCGGAAAGACCGCAGGATGCCATAAGTGATATGATTTTCGATGCGTATCGTTTCTCGAAAATCTTCTCTTTTTTTGTAGGATTGATGCCGTTGTTGGCAATTGTTGCCGCAAATGTAGCCAGCTGTTCTGTAGTTACACCTATAGCGCACTGCTTGGTGTAGAGCTCGAGCGAAAGTTCAGGGTCGTCATAAATCCTGTTGTTGCTTTTCAGCAACCATGCAATTGCACGCTGTTCGGCATTCTGTGAGGATTGTGCCTTGTAAAGCTCCTCTATGAACTCTGTGCGGCTGCCGCAGAGTGCGTTTATGTTGTCGCTTATGGATTTCCATTTCTGTCCTATATTCCCCACTGTGTTCACCATGCTTATTGCCGCCAATGCCCCCGGGAGCATCAATGGGGTAGAGGGAAGGTCGTCTTCGAGCATCATTGCAGTAGCCGGTGCTGAAGGAAGGGAGTAGCTGTTGCATCCTATCAATTTTTGCATTGTCTCGCAACCGTATTGCTTTAGCACAAGCAGGGCAGTGGCTATAGTGGATATGCTGTCAAGTGCAAATATGTAATTGCTGTCGCCAATGTTTATGGTCTCTCCATCGACAAAACAGAGCGAGATGCCGAAGAGGTCGCTCTCTTCCTTTGCGTAATATGGAATATGCGTGGCGTTGGTGCCGTCTTTGATTCTTCTGCAATGTTCGTATGCCGAATTGGCAATATCTCTTATCTCTTGTTTGGTAATGATTGCTTCCATAAAATTTTTGCGAACCGATAGTTGTTCTTGCTATTGAAACGCTTTAGCATGCAAAAGAGTTCGCAGTTTTATGTTCTTGGAATATGAACACCGCCGATAATACAAGATGAGGTTGTGCCTCGGCACAACCTCATCTTGTCAATTGCAATAAATCTGTGTGGAATGTAAATTCGAGATTATTCGCCTTCGCTGATACTTCTTCTGCCGAAGATGATGTATGCAATCAATCCTGCAATCATTGTGGCAAGTGCACCGAATTGTACAGAATTGTTGTTTGTCCAACCCAAGAAGTAGCTAAGTATCAGAACTACTGCTGCAATCACAATGATGGCAAGACTAAGCATTTTAAGATTTGAATTCATGATATGTATATGATTAATTGTTATTTTCCGACTACAAAGTAACACATAATTATTCAGAGAAAGAAATTTTTTCCTTAAAATTCTGAGAAGTATTCTGATTTTTGTTGTAATTTTCTTTCAAATATTAGGAATTATTCTCTGATAGCCCTGCTACAAGCTCTTCTCTTATTCAATATACAGCGTGCCGGTTGCAAAAAGATTGTGTAAAACTTTGTGGAATTAAAAAAAATGCATACCTTTGCACCCGCGTTTAGTAAAACGAATGTTTAACCTATTTATTAATTAGTATGAATCAATACGAAACCGTTTTCATTTTAACTCCCGTTTTGTCTGAGGTTCAGATGAAGGAAGCGGTAGAGAAATTCAAAGGCATCCTCACTGCAGAAGGCGCGGAGATTGTCAATGAAGAGAACTGGGGTCTTAAGAAATTGGCTTACCCCATCGAGAAGAAAACAACCGGATTTTATGTAATGTTTGAGTTCAACGCAGATCCCAAAGTTATTGCAAAGCTCGAGTTGCAGTATCGTCGTGACGAGCGCGTGATCCGTTCATTGGTTGTTAAGTTAGATAAGTATGCAGCAGAGTACGCTGCCAAGAGAAGAAGTTTAAAAGCTAAAAAGGAGGATTAATTATGGCACAGACACCTTCAGAAATCAGATATTTGACTCCCCCTTCGGTAGATACCAAGAAGAAGAAATATTGCCGTTTCAAGAAGAATGGCATCAAGTATATTGATTATAAAGATCCCGAATTCTTGAAGAAATTCTTGAATGAGCAGGGCAAGTTGCTTCCCCGTCGCATTACAGGTACTTCTTTGAAATTCCAGCGTCGTATAGCACAGGCCGTTAAACGTGCTCGTCACTTGGCTTTGCTGCCTTTTGTAACTGATTTGATGAAATAATAAATTCGGAGGAACAATATATGGAAATTATACTTAAAGAAGATGTTATCAATCTTGGATACAAGAATGATATCGTTAAGGTAAAGGATGGCTATGGCCGTAACTATTTGATTCCTACCGGTAAGGCAGTTATCGCTTCACCTTCAGCAAAGAAGGCTTTGGCTGAGGAGTTGAAACAGCGTGCTCACAAATTGGCTAAGATCAAGGCAGATGCAGAGGAATTGGCTGCTAAACTTGCTCCCGTAACATTGACAATCGCTGCTAAGGTGAGCGCAACAGGTGCTATCTACGGCTCAGTAGGTGCAAACCAGATTGCCGATGAACTTGCAAAGCTCGGTTTCGAGATCGATCGCAAGATTATCACAGCAGAGGCTGCTAAGGTTGCAGGTCAGTATACAGCAACTGTGAAATTGCACAGAGAGGTTTCAGTGAAGATTCCTTTCACAGTAGTAGCAGAAGAAGAGACAGCTGAATAATAGCGCGAGCTTTTGATAATAGAAATAAAAGACCACTCGGATATCGGGTGGTCTTTTTTGTGGGTGTTATTTGCTCGATTGTTTTATTATCTCCTTGCGTCTTTTGAATTCCGGCGCGGGCATCGGTTCTTCTCCGTCCTTTTCGGTGAGGTATGAGTATATACGGTTCAGCACCCGATTGATTTTGCTGGTGTCGTGCCCCGACTCTTCGCTGTAGCCTATAATTTGTGGAGGTTCCATGCCTTTGTCGGCAGCATAGAATACCCAATAGGTGCAAAGCGCTATATCCGTGCGATGGAGTCCCATTGCACAGGCGATATAGAAATTGCCGGCATCAATATGGCGGCACAGGTCGTCGAACATAGTCACCATCCTATCAATAGAATTGCATTTGTTGTCTACGGGGTAGTGGAAATATGTCATGCCATGTTGTCTGCATTTTTCAGGCAAACTCGATTTTGTTCCATCTTCCCTAAGGTCTATGATGGTGTGTATGCCGGCTTCGCTGATAATGTCCCATGCATAGTTCTGGTGCCGCGAAGACATGGTTCTGCCTCGCACTCCGCCGTATACGGTTGCTATGTCGGGGATGCCTGCCGATAATATCCTTTGTGTATCGAGTTTTCTGTACATTGTTCTCCGTATGCTTTTCCGTTGTAAATCTATCGGCTTCTTAATGCTGTATTTGGGAGTCAGGTGCTATACCGATTTCTCCATGAGTTCCTGCTCTTTGTCGCGTTTGTCGTAATTGTCGCGTAGTTCGGTCAGTATACTGCAATATTCCGCAGTTGTCAGTATGGTTCTGTACGATGAGGTCTCGCCACTGCTGTGTGTGAGTGTTATTCCTCTTGTCTGCATCAGTGCAGCACGGAAACGTTCGTTCTGTTCGAACATCGCGAGGTAGGCACGTCGCAACAGCTGTTGGAATTCTTCCCCTTGCCGGTCTATCGCTTTCCCCTTCCACCATATAATCTGGTCGGTCTGCCATGAGGTTACACTCATCTTTCTGGCATTGCCTCCCTTCATGCTGCATATCTGACGTTGCTTGTCGGGTTCTTTACGCTTCAGGGATTGAAGAAATCCTTCCATGCTTCCGCAAAGCATCCCGTCGAAGCGAAAACCGTTGCTGCACATGTTGCTCAATACGTTTGATGGATAGAGCCCGTTCGAACGGATGTCCAACGTGTTTGTCTCGGGGTCATACATATCTTTCAGTGTGTGTCCGTTGCGGGACGTTCCTATATACTCATCCTTACCCGATTCCTCCATTTGTTTCTCTATTGCCAGATATGCCAAGATGGTGGGGGTATCAAGAGCGGGGTACTCTTCTTTAATCCCGTTGGCGCGTTCATTCACAATCTTTGCCGCATGACGCACTTTCGCCTCCTCCTTTTCTGTTGTAACAAATGGCATAGCCTTGTCCAATATCTGCAGGTTGATTATCTTTTTATCTTCCTTTTTCATAATATTACTGTCCGGTAAACATGCTTAAGCCCTTAAGGTTCTATTCTTTAAGTTGCTACAAGCCCCATTGTTTCATTGAGAGATTCATTGCTTCATTGATGCGCATTAAGCTTTTAGGCAGACTGCGCCAATGACTTTTGGACAGAGGCGAGGACTGTTTGAGCGAGCGTAGCGAGTGAGTTCCGCAGCCCCAAAAGTCATCAGCTGAGGCTGCCGTTAAGAAAGCGCCCATGCGCAGAGCTTTTTGGTTCTTTTTGTCGGCACAAAAAGAACGTAAACTTTGTTTAAATCAATATAACTAAAAACTGCCATTAAATAAATACTGTTTAGCCAAAAACAATTAGAAATTTTTACCGGACACTAATAATTGTAGAAAGACAGCTATTCAATGACAGCGGCAAAGCCACCATTCTTCACCATCTTTATCTCTATGGTGCTGTTCTTTGAAACTTTCTTTTCCACCTTATTGTAGTGCATAGCCTGACGGTCGGCATTGATACCATCTTTGAAACCGGTAAGTTTGTACTCGCCATCGCCGAGGAAATCGAGCTTCACGTTAAAGACGCGCTCGCCCTGCTCACCGTTGCAGATGCCACCGACGAACCACCTGTTACCTTTGCGTTTGGCAACGATTATATACTTGCCCACCTCAGTCTCCAGGGCACGGGTCTCATCCCAGGTTGTAGGTACAGAAGCTATATAACGTGCGCAATCGTCGTTCTTGTAATACTCGGCAGGATTGTCTGCCAACATCTGTATACCGCTTTCGAGCACCACATAAAGAGCCATCTGGAATGCGCGTGTACCCGAAGCCGCAGAATTGGGGCGACTGCCCTGATAATTGTCGGGCTGACGGTTATTCATACCACCGGGAGTGAAATCGGCTGCACCCACAGCGTTGCGGATGAAGGGAAGGTAAAGAGTATTTTCGGGACGACAACCACCCATCTGTTCAAGACCGTTCACACCCTCGTAAGACAAAAGGTTGGGATACTCATACTCCAATCCCGAAGGGGTAAACGAACCGTGCATATCCACAAGGAGCTTATGCTTTGCAGCCTCTTCTACAACACGTTTGTAGAAATTTACCATCCACTGGTCGGAGTGCTCCATGAAGTCGATTTTCACACCGGCAACACCCCACTCGGCATACTTTTCGAAAAGAGTGAAATCCTTCTCCACTGTGAGCCAGGGTAACCAGATAATTACACCTACACCCTTCGATTTTGCATACGCTATGAGTTTGTCGAGCTTCATCTCGGGCTTAGCCTTATAAGGGTCGCGTGTATTCTCCGCCCATCCCTCGTCGAGAAGAATATATTCGACACCATATTTTGCTGCAAAATCGACATAATAGGCATAAGTATCATAATTATTGCCTGCACGGAAAGTAACCTCCGGACCGTAAGGAACAGCACCGTTCCACCACTCCCAGCTTACCTGACCGGGCTTTATCCAATCAGTCTCTTTGAATGCCGGACGGCGTGCCAGCTGCACTGGCACTGTCTGTTCTATAATACCTTTGGAATCGGTAATCACCACAAAACGCCACGGGAAAGTACGCTTGCCCTGAGTCTTGGCAATGTAGTGTCCCGTTTCGGTTATTATCTCACCGCGGTCGCCCCACGGTTCCCACGTGATGGGTGCAGAGGGAAGAGCGGCAGATATACCCTTGTAATTACCCTTGAGGAAAAGACGCGGGTAGTCATCCACATCGCTCTCGCCAATGAGCAACTGGCTGTCGCCCTCGCCCGAAAGAAGCATAGGCACAGTTGCCAAACGGTTGTGTCTTATCCATTCGTTTGCCGACTTATGCTGATAACGCTCCTCGTAAGCAGTGTTGAAGGAGCCGCACTGCTGGTAGTGGGCAGTAAATCCGCTCTCGGGGACAATTGTGAAATGTTCGTTGTCGACAAGAATCTCACCCCTCATATTGGTAACAAAGCGATAGGCAACAGCATTGTCCATCACACGCATCTCCACTTTGCACGAACCGAAGTTCATCACTGCCTCGGTATATTTGCTCTCTATGATAGAGAACTTCAGCGGAACGACAGGAGCTATTGTCTCGCTCACACTCTTCTGTTTCACACTCTTTACGGCAGCCTGTCCGGCAAGTGTCTTTCCATCGACGATGAGTCTGATGTCTTTTACAGAATAGACCTTCTTGCCGTTTTTGCTCACAGTCCAACCGAACCCACCCTTTCCTGTGCGCAGATCTACTGAAATACTCTTGTCCGGCGAAAGAATCTTCTCATCGGCACGTACCACCTGCGGCACAAAAGCGGCAAGTAGCAACATGGAAGCAATTACGATAAATTTTTTCATAGTAACTTTGTGTATTAGAAGCTGTTTAGTTAAAATTTCTTCTTCTGAACTCGCTGCATACGATAGCCGTAGCCGTCGACACATTGAGCGACTCCGACGTTACACGTCCCTGCGGAAAATTGGGTATAAGAATCTTTTTGTCTATAAACCTTTCACACTCGGCACCTATACCGTTACCCTCGTTACCCATAACAATGATGCCGGTTGAGGAGAGCTTGTACCCATATATATTCTCTCCCGAAAGGAATGTCCCGTAGACAGGAATCTGCTCTTTCTGTGCAGCACACAAGAAATCGGGCAAATCGACATAGTGCACATTCACCCTTGCCAAAGCCCCCATAGTAGCCTGCACCGTCTTGGGGTTGTAGACATCGACAGTGCCTATGGAGCAAAAGACGTTCTCTATGCCGAACCAGTCTGCTATTCTGATAATTGTGCCAAGATTTCCGGGGTCCTGTACATCGTCGAGCGCAAGACACAACTCACGACCCGCAACCGAAAAATCACAATCCTCATTACGCTGACGGAACAGAGCCATAATACCTTGAGGCGTACGCAGGAAACTCGCCTTTTTCAGTTCTTCGTCGTCAGCCTCTACAATCTCTGTTCCAATAAGAGCTGGCAATGACGCAATGAAACGCTTAGTAGCAATAAGTTTCACACATTCCATCCCCGCAGCAAGCAGGTCGAAGACAATCTTCTCGCCCTCAGCCACAAAAAGTCCACTCTCCTTGCGATGCTTCTTCAACTCCAGAGAACGTATAAGTTTAATAAGATTTTTGCTAATCATATATTTTCATAGTTTACTGCAAATATAGTGAAAGGCGAGTGGAGAAGAAAACAAATTTATTTGTTTTTTATCCCGAGCCGCATCCTATATTATATAAATATAGTGAAAGGCGAGCGGAGAAGAAAACAAGTTTACTTGTTTTTTATCCCGAGCCGCATCCTATATTCGGGGTTTACCTCAAATATACATACAAACGAGCGAGAAATATGAAATTTATTTCAATGTTTCTCACCGCGAGTACAGTATATATTCGGGGTTTACCGCAAATATAGTGAAAGGCGAGCGGAGAAAAAACAAAAAAAACACTATCTTTGCAAATTGGCGGTAAAATGCCAAAAAGTGACCCAAAAAAAACGAAGAACGTGCAAATAAGAAGGGGAATATACATACTGCTGTGCCTTGTGCTGCTTGCATCCTGTTCGGTATCAAAATTCATACCGGACGGAGAGTGTATGCTCAACGACGTAGAAATAATCTCCTACAACAAAGAGAACAAATCTGCCGAAGCACGTTCATACGTCAGACAGAATCCCAACTCCAAATGGTTCAGTCTGGCAAAAGTGCCAATGTATATCTACTGCCTCTCGGGCAAAGACAGCACAAAATTCATAAACAAAGCACTGCGCAAGATAGGCGAAGCACCTGTAATCTACGACGAAAGACAAGCCGAGCTCACACGAAGCAACATAGAGACAATGCTCCGCAACAACGGCTATCTACACGCAACGGTAGACCACGAAGCCAAAGAGACAAAAAAGAAGAGAGTAAACGCTGTATACTACCTGCACGAAAGGAACAGATACAAGATAGTGAGCGTAAGCCGCGAAATAGAAGACTCGCTGGTGGAAGCATACATATTGCAGGACACAGCCAACACCCTTGTAAAACCGGGAATCCCATTCAGCATCAACACGCTGAACAAAGAGCGCGAACGCATAACAACCCACCTGAAGGACAACGGATTCTATAAATTCCAGAAAGAGTTCATAACCTTCGTTGCCGACACCGCGCACCACTCTACCGAGATAAACATCAACATGAAGGTTGCAGCCTTCAGAGCAAACGTACAGGACACTCCGGAACCCCACCGCCAATACCGGTTCGGCAACATATCTGTGGTATCCGATGCAGGTCTGCGCCTCGACGATGATATACTCTCCCGCTGCGACACTCTGGCAATGGGAGAGTACAACCTCATATACAAGAACGAGCCCTTCATACGTTCCACGGTACTCAGCAACCAGATATACATTGCGCCTGGAGAATACTACTCACAGAGCAAAGTAAACAGGACATACAACTCCTTCTCACAGCTCAACGCACTGAGGTATGCCACCATCAGAATGCGCGACAACACCCTATGCGACTCACTCCTCGACTGCTACATAATGTTCGAACGGCGCAAACAACGCTCGGTACTCTTCGACATCGAAGGCACAAACACAGCCGGCGACCTCGGTGCAGCAGCATCACTCACATTCACCAACCGCAACCTTTTCAAAGGCTCCGAAGTCTTCTCGGTGAGACTCTTCGGTGCATACGAAGCAATATCTGGGCTCAGCGGATACATAAAGGACAGTTACTTCGAATACGGAGCCGAACTGGGACTGCGCATTCCTGGGGGCGCAGTCTCATCAATCATTCCACCGGAGAAGCGCCATCTGAGGTCGGAGACTCAATTCTCTATAAAATTCAACTCGCAGGAACGCCCCGAATTCGAACGTCAGCTGCTGTCGGCATCGTGGAGCTACCTGTGGAGCAAGAAAGAGACAATGCAACACAAGTTCGATATTCTCGACCTCAGCTACATCTATGTTCCATGGATATCGGACACATTCAAGAAAGAGTACCTTGACAGCATATCGAACCGTAACTCCATCCTCAAATACAACTACGAGAATCTGTTGATAACAAAGATGGGATACTCCTTCTCCTACAACTCGGCAACCGGAAAGGGAGGATACGGAGGAGCAGCCTTCTCCATCAGAGGCAACATAGAGAGTTCGGGCAACATATTATCTGCCGCGAATACCCTGCTGAACACTCCAAAGAACAGCGAGGGACAATACACATTCATGGACATAGCCTATGCCCAATATGTGAAAGGCGACATCGACATCACCTCACGCATAAACTTCGACGACAGGAACGCACTGGTGCTGCACACCGGAATAGGCATAGCCTACCCCTACGGCAACTCCACCATCCTACCCTTCGAAAAGCGATACTTCTCGGGCGGCGCCAACAGCATGCGCGGATGGACAGTGCGCGGACTCGGTCCCGGCTCGTTCAAGAACAAAAACAGCAACATCGACTTCATAAACCAGTCGGGAGACATGAAACTGGATTTCAACGTGGAATTCCGTTCGCGTCTCTTCTGGAAGATACACTCGGCACTTTTTGTCGACGCCGGAAACATCTGGACAATAAGAAATTACAAAGAACAGCTCGGCGGACAATTCGACATAAAGAAATTCCACAAGGAGATAGCCTTCTCATACGGTATGGGACTGAGATTCGAACTGGACTTCTTTGTCTTCCGCCTCGACTGCGGTATGAAGGCTGTAAACCCTGCCTATTCGGGCAAGGAGAAATACCCCCTGCTTAATCCCGACTTCGGAAGAGACTTCGCACTGCACTTTGCAGTAGGATACCCGTTCTGATGAGAGGAGCAGACATTTAAACCAAGAATAAGAATAAAAAATATATAATATGGAAATTCGTTTTATGAGCATCGGTAGCGGCAGTTGCGGAAACAGCTACTACATAGGCATAGGAAAGTACGGCATTCTGATAGATGCCGGCATTCCCGTAAAGACGATACGCCAGGCTCTGAAGCGGGAAAACATCCCCTTCGAAAGCATCTGTGCTGTATTCGTCACCCACGACCATGCCGACCACATAAAATCGCTCGGTGTCATAGCCTCCAAAGGCATGATACCCATCTATGCGACCAAAGAGGTGCACGAAGGCATAACACGCAACTACTGCATCACATCACCCATCGAGAAGCAATACATACGCTACATCGAGAAAGAGAAGACCATTGCCTTCCGCGACATGAACATCACAGCTTTCGAAGTCCCCCACGACGGAAGCGACAACGTAGGATACTGCATAGAAATAGGAGACAAGACATTCAGTTTCCTCACCGACCTCGGTTGCATCACTCCTACGGCTGCAGAGTACATAAACAGAGCCAACTTCCTTGTCATAGAGGCAAACTACGAAGAAGAGATGCTGGCAATGGGCAAATATCCCAAATTTCTGAAGGACCGCGTATCGAGCGACACAGGTCATTTGAGCAACCAGACAACAGCCGAATTCCTTGCCCGCAACTTCAACGAGCACCTGAAATATATATGGCTGTGCCACCTGAGCGAGGAGAACAACCACCCCGAACTCGCCTACAAGGCAGTGGAGATGCAGATGCGCAGCTATGGCATCATCCCCGGCAAGGATGTATACCTGAACGTACTGAAACGTGCAACGCCTTCACCGCTCTACCATCTCACATACAACGAGAAAAACGGAGAATAAAAGGTTGGCGCACGAACAAAAAGGCGCATTATGAACATTTTGTTGAAAAATAAGCATTAAACAGTTTTTCAGAAAAAGATAAAAGCATTAACTTTGCGCCCGAAAACGGAAATCCGTTTCCGCGTAGCATATTCAAGTATGCTGCGCGTTTCAAAAGAGTAAACAACAATAAATATATAGTTTAGATGAATTTTGTACAAGAATTGAAATGGCGCGGAATGATTCAGGACATGACGCCCGGAACAGAAGAGCAGTTGCAGAAAGAGATGACAACTGCATACTTGGGAATTGACCCCACAGCCGATTCACTGCACATCGGTCACCTTGTAGGAGTCATGATGCTCCGCCATTTCCAGCGTTCGGGACACAGACCTATAGCCCTCATCGGTGGCGCTACCGGTATGATCGGTGACCCTTCGGGCAAATCAAAGGAGCGTGTGCTCATTGACGAAGAGAGACTTCGACACAACCAGGAAGCAATCAAGAACCAGCTTGCTCGTTTCCTCGACTTTGAGAGCGATGCCCCCAATGCAGCCATCCTTGTAAACAACTACGACTGGATGAAGACATTCTCTTTCCTCGACTTCATCCGCAACATAGGCAAGCTCATCACTGTAAACTATATGATGTCCAAAGACTCCGTAAAACGCCGTTTCACCGGCGAGGCAGGAGCCGACGGAATGTCATTCACAGAATTCTCGTACCAGCTGTTGCAGGGATACGACTATGTATACCTGAACGAAAACTACGACTGTAAACTGCAGCTTGGCGGTGCCGATCAGTGGGGAAACATCACCACAGGTACAGAGATGATAAGAAAAATTTCGGGTAACGAAGTGTTCGCACTCACCTGCCCTCTTATCACAAAGGCCGACGGCAAGAAATTCGGAAAGACCGAGCAGGGCAACATCTGGTTGGACAAGCGCTACACCTCGCCCTACACATTCTACCAGTTCTGGCTCAATGTAAGCGATGAGGATGCCGACCGCTACATAAAGATATTCACCTCAATACCTCAGGACGAGATTGAGGCACTCATCGCAGAGCAGAAAGAGGCACCCCACCTCCGCTCGTTGCAGAAGCGCCTCGCCCAGGAGCTCACAATACTCGTACACGGCGAAGAGGAACTGGAAAAAGCCATCGCAGCGTCTGGTATACTCTTCGGCAACGCTACATCCGAGGCTCTCCGTTCACTCGACGAAGAGACACTGCTTGCAGTATTCGACGGAGTACCCAAGTTCGAGATTTCACGCGAACAGCTCAATGAGGGCATCAAGGCAGTAGACCTCACCACCGAGGCAGCAGCCGTGTTCGCATCAAAAGGCGAAATGCGCAAATTGGTACAAGGCGGCGGTGTGTCGATGAACAAAGAGAAACTCACAGCATTCGACCAGGTAGTTACAGCAGCCGACCTGCTCAACGACAAATACCTTCTGATACAGAAAGGAAAGAAGAACTACTTCCTGCTGATTGCGAAATAAGAGCATACTGAATTGTTGGCAAACACAATACAGCAATCACCACCTTAAAACACGAGGTGGTGATTGCTGTATTTAGCAGGTGCGTCATCTATTATGGTGCAAGAATTTGCTTTTATGAATAAAACACCATTCCTCATTTGGGGAGCTATATACCCATCACTGCAAAAAAAGCATTGCTTATTATTTATAATTTACACAATTATGTCTATCTTTGTCTTAAATGACGAAATCACACAACCATAGATTATGAAAGGAATAGTATTGGCAGGCGGCAGCGGTACGCGACTCTACCCAATAACCAAAGGAATATCAAAGCAACTGTTGCCCATTTTCGATAAACCGATGGTCTATTATCCCATATCTGTATTGATGTTGGCAGGTATTCGTGAAATACTAATTATATCTACACCGCAGGACCTCCCTGGTTTCAAACGCCTTCTTGGCGACGGTAGCGACTACGGGGTACGTTTCGAGTATGCCGAACAGCCCTCTCCCGACGGTCTTGCACAAGCATTCATCATAGGTGAGAAATTCATAGGCAACGACTCTGCCTGCCTTGTACTTGGCGACAATATCTTCTATGGCGCAGGTTTCAGCGCAATGTTGCGCGATGCAGTGAAAGCAGCCGAAAAGGAGTCTAAGGCCACAATATTCGGTTATTGGGTACACGACCCCGAACGCTACGGTGTTGCAGAATTCGACAAGGAGGGGAATTGCCTGTCGATTGAGGAAAAACCCGTAGCTCCAAAATCGAACTACGCTGTCGTAGGTCTCTACTTCTACCCCAACAAGGTAGTGGATATAGCGAAAGAGATAAAGCCATCGGCACGTGGAGAGCTTGAGATAACCACAGTCAACCAGCATTTTCTCGATGACAAGGAGCTGAAAGTGCAGACTCTCGGTCGTGGTTTTGCATGGTTGGATACAGGCACGCACGATTCACTGAGCGAAGCCTCTACATTTGTAGAGGTTATAGAGAAACGCCAAGGTCTGAAGATTGCCTGTCTCGAAGCAATAGCATACAGAAAAGGGTGGATAACAGCAGAAAAGATGCGCGAACTTGCACAACCGATGATCAAGAACCAATACGGACAATACCTGCTTCATGTGATTGAAGAGGTGGAACGTACAGGAAAAGCAAACGTTGAATTATAACATGGAGATAATCAAGACAGATATAGAGGGCGTTCTTATCATAGAGCCCAGAATATTCAAGGATGCACGAGGATATTTTTTCGAATCGTTCTCGCAAAAAGAGTTCAATGAAAAGGTGATGCCCATCAACTTCGTGCAAGACAACGAAAGTATGTCGTCCTACGGTGTCATCCGCGGACTACACTACCAGCGCATGCCATACACACAAAGTAAACTTGTCCGTTGCGTAAAAGGCGCCGTACTCGATGTAGCCGTAGATATACGCAAAGGTTCATCCACCTTCGGCAAACATGTGGCAGTGGAACTGACAGCCGACAACCACCGCCAACTGTTCATTCCCCGAGGATTTGCCCACGGCTTTGCTGTGCTCAGCGATGTTGCGATATTCCAATACAAATGCGACAATCCCTATGCTCCACAAGCCGACACCGGCATTCAGCTTTTCGATGAATCTCTCGGCATCGACTGGCGCATCCCGGTTGAAGAGGCTATACTCAGCGAAAAGGACCTCAAACAGCCACTGCTGAGCGAGAAGCCTTTCGATTTTGACATCAACGACAGACTATACTAAACAGAGAACCACAAATATGAACATACTTGTAACAGGAGCCAACGGACAATTGGGCAACGAAATGCGCATTGTTGCCGCAGGGAGCAAAGACAACTATATCTTTACCGATGTAGCAGAGCTCGACATATGCGATCTCGAAGCCATACGCGAAATGGTAGCCGGGAACGGCATTAAGGCAATAGTAAACTGCGCTGCATATACAAATGTAGACGGAGCGGAAGACGATGCCGAGAAATGCTATATGCTGAATGCCACAGCAGCAGAAAACCTTGCATTGGCAATGAAAGAGGCTGACGGTCTGCTGGTACATGTGTCAACTGATTATGTATTCGGAGGTGACCCATACAACACCCCCTGCGCCGAAGAGAGAGAAGGCACTCCTACAGGCGTTTACGGAGCAAGCAAATTGCTTGGAGAGCAGAATATACAAAAGACGGGATGCCACCATATAATCATACGCACCGCATGGCTATACAGCGAATTCGGCAAAAACTTCGTGAAGACCATGCTCATGCTCACTGCAAGCAAGCCGCAACTGAAAGTAGTGTTCGACCAGACAGGCACCCCCACATACGCACTCGACCTTGCAGCAACCATCTTCGACATACTCGAAAACCGCAAATTCGAAGGAAACGACGGCATCTACCACTATTCAAACGAAGGAGTATGCAGCTGGTACGACTTCACAAAAATGATAGCCGAGTATGCCGGCAACACCGGATGCGACATACAGCCTTGCCACAGCAACGAATTTCCCAGCAAAGTCATCCGTCCCGCATATTCAGTTCTCGACAAGACAAAAATCAAGACAACGTTTTCTTTAAAGATTCCATATTGGACAGATTCACTGAAGAAGTGTCTTGCCAACATGAGATGAAAAGAGAAATCACCCAACACGGGATTCACAATAATAACTAAAATTGAAAATATGAAAAGGAGTATTATCATCACAGGTGGCGCCGGCTTCATCGGAAGCCACGTAGTACGTCTGTTCGTAAACAAATACCCCGACTACAGGATAATAAACGTAGACAAACTGACATATGCCGGTAATCTTGCAAACCTCAAGGATATAGAAGAGAAGGCGAATTACAGATTCGTTAAAGCCGACATCTGCGACTTCGATGCAATGCTCGCACTGATGCAGGAGGAGAATGTAGACGGCATTATACACCTTGCAGCAGAAAGCCACGTCGACCGCTCAATCAAAGACCCCTTCACCTTTGCAAGGACCAATGTAATGGGCACACTCAGTCTGTTGCAGGCTGCAAAACTCTACTGGGAATCACTCCCCGACAAGTACGACGGCAAGCGCTTCTACCACATCTCTACAGACGAGGTTTACGGTGCGCTTGAACTTTCACGTCCCGAGGGAATAGAGCCACCATTCACAACAACGGCATCAAGCGGCGAGCACCATCTTGCCTACGGCACCGACTTCTTCTACGAGACAACGAAGTACAATCCCCATTCGCCCTACTCGGCATCGAAGGCAAGCAGCGACCACTTTGTGCGTGCCTACCACGACACATACGGCATGCCCACAATAGTAACCAACTGCTCAAACAATTACGGCCCCTATCAATTCCCCGAGAAGCTCATCCCATTGTTCATCAACAACATCCGCCGACGGAAGCCACTACCCGTCTATGGTAAAGGAGAGAATGTACGCGACTGGCTATACGTAGAGGACCACGCCCGTGCCATCGACCTCATCTTCCACGAAGGCAAGACAGCCGAAACATACAACATCGGTGGCTTCAACGAATGGAAGAACATAGACATCATCCATGTGATAATAAAGACAGCGGACCGTCTCTTGGGCAACCCCGCGGGACACTCGCTCGACCTTATAACATACGTTACCGATCGTGCTGGACACGACCTCCGTTATGCCATAGATTCCACGAAGCTACAACGAGAACTCGGATGGGAGCCCTCACTGCAATTCGAAGAGGGCATAGAGAAGACCATCCGCTGGTATCTCGACAACCAGGAATGGATGGACAACATCACCAGTGGCGACTACGAGAAGTACTACGACGAAATGTATAAGAAACAATAGAAACAAAATAGTCCCAAAATTTCGGAAATCGAAAAAGATAAGCTATCTTCGCAGACGCAAACCATGAGGCGCCCTTGTAGTTCAATGGATAGAATGGAGGTTTCCTAAACCTTAGATTTGGGTTCGATTCCCAGCGAGGGTACCAACAGTTGATGCATTATTGATTAAATTTAAAGTGGGTAAGCAAAGATTTGTTTTTTCGCTCACCCACTTTCTCTATAAAACAGTACAACTATCGATTCAATATTGGAATTACTCTACAAATCTCTTGTATTTCGAAACCTCTCCTGTCTCTACATCTTTCATTGTAAGATTGTCTCCGTCGATGTCAAAAGAGTAAGTCTTACGCACTCCTAAGCCCTTCTTGCCGGTAGACATTTCGAAATAGTTTACTCTCAAGAGAGTATCCTGCTGCCACGATGTCTCGTACTGAACAGCCTCGTCGACAATTACAAAACCTGTATAGTCGTCGGTGAACATGAGTTCGGTCTTTGCACCTGACTGCTCAGTCTGCAATGTCCACATGCCCCACAAGGGATTTACTTTGTTTCCACCGCATGACGATATAGAGATAATTGCGACTGATGCTACAATAAAGGATAGAATCTTTTTCATGGCAATATGGTATTAACTGTGTCTGTCGAGCAATTCCTTTTCGAGGTCTTCGAGAGAGACTCCGAAGTGCTCGTTGAGTACAAATGTATGGTAGAGAAGGTCGCACACCTCATAGATGTAACGTTCCTTGTTGCCGTCGATAGCCTCAATAACTGTCTCTACAGCCTCTTCGCCAACCTTCTGAGCCATCTTCTTAACACCCTTGTTGAAGAGAAGTGTGGTGTATGAGCCCTCGGGCATCTCCTTGTGGCGATTCTCTACCACCTTCTGCAACTTGCGGATGAATCCTTCGTGCTCGGGTGTATCGAAACAGCTGGTTGTATTGCGATGGCAGGCAGGACCTACAGGTTTGCCCATCAAGAGCAATGTATCGTTGTCGCAGTCGGGATACATCTTCACAACATCGATAAAGTTGCCGCTTGTCTCACCCTTTGTCCAAAGAGTGCCGCGCGAACGGCTGAAGAATGTAGCCTTGCCTGTCTCTACTGTCTTTTCGTATGCTTCACGATTCATATATGCCACCATCAACACCTTGAGTGTTGTTGCGTCCTGCACCACTACGGGCAGAAGACCGTCGGCATTTTTTGACAAATCAAACTCTTCGAATTTCATAATCTAACTTTTATATCTCGTTTCATCAATTCTTTCTTGAGGTCGGCGATAGAAACCTCGCCATAGTGGAAAATGCTGGCTGCAAGAGCAGCATCTGCCTTACCCTCTGTAAGTACCTTCACGATATCGTCTACAGAACCTGCTCCACCCGATGCGATGATGGGAATAGAGAGCTTGTCGGCGAGTGCTGCGTATGTCTCGCAGGGGTATCCGTTCTTTGTTCCATCGTGGTCCATTGAGGTGAAGAGAATCTCACCTGCGCCGCGCTCCTGTCCCTCGTAAGCCCATGAGATAAGTTCCTTGTCGGCAAATCTGTTGCCACCATGGGTTGTTATGCGCCAGATGCCGTCGACCTGCTTTGCATCAATGGCAAGTACAAGGAACTGACTGCCATACTTTGCTGCAATCTGGTCTATGATGTCGGGATTGGCAACTGCCGCACTGTTTATTGAAATCTTGTCGGCACCTGCATCGAGCAGACGTGCCGCATCGTCCATTGTAGAGATACCGCCGCCTACGGTAAAGGGTATGTTGATGTTCTGAGCAATGCGCTCTACCAATGATGTAAAAGTCTTGCGGCCTTCGCATGTGGCACTTATGTCGAGATAGACGAGTTCGTCGGCGCCCTCAAGGGCATAGCGGCTACCAAGTTCCACTGCATCGCCTACATCCTTCAGACCTACAAAGTTCACACCTTTCACTGTGCGTCCGTCTTTGACGTCGAGGCACGGTATTATTCGTTTTGCAACCATTCTTTTATATTGTTTAATGTTATACGACCTTCATATATAGCTTTTCCTATTATCACACTGTGGAGTCCCAGCTCTTTTGCTCTTGCCACATCTTCCATGCACGAGATGCCGCCACTGAGAGTAAAGTCGACCTTGCTGTATTTCTGCTGCAAAGCGACATATAGTTCAAAGTTTGGTCCCTGCAACATACCATCCTTGCTGATGTCTGTGCAGATGACCTGAGTGAGTCCGGCAGGCAGGAAACCATCGATGAGTTCCTCTATTGCCACACCCGATGTCTTGAGCCAGCCATGTGTCGCAACCATTCCGTCGCGTATGTCAGCTCCGAGAATTACGTGTCCGGCACCGTATGTAGAGAGCCAGTCGATAAAAAGTTCTCTGTTGTCGACAGCCACACTGCCACAGATGGCACGGTTGGCACCGGCATTGAGAACATCCTTGATGGAGTCTGAGGTCTTGATGCCTCCGCCCCACTCTATGTCAAGATTTGTATGCGATGCAAGTTTCTCGAGCACTGCAAGGTTGCAGGGGGCTTTGGCCTTTGCTCCGTCGAGGTCTACCACATGAAGGCGGCGGACACCACTATCGGCATAGCTCTTTGCCATTTCGAGAGGATCTTGCCCGTAGATTTTCTTTTCGTTATAGTCGCCTTGTGTAAGACGCACACAACGACCATCGATTAAATCAATTGCAGGTATAATTTCCATTATTTTCTATCATTTGTCGGTGGAAAACCATGAAACAGGTTCAATCACATTTTTCCACAAAATTCCTTATTATCATTTCACCTAACATTCCGCTCTTTTCGGGGTGGAACTGTGTTCCATAAAAGTTTCCTCTATTGAGCGCCGCTGCAAACTGAACTCCGTTCACTGAAGTGGCTATTGCCTCGTCGCACATCTGCGGTGCAAACGAATGTATGAAATAGAGGAAGTTTCCTTCTCTGATACCGTCGAGGAGCGGAGTCCTAAGATTGCGCACTTCGTTCCAGCCCATGTGTGGAACTTTTACTCCTGTAGCCTTGTCAGCAGCAAAACGCTTTACTTCGGTAGGGAAGATGCCGAGACATTCGGTGTTTCCCTCCTCACTGCGAGCGCACATCAACTGCATTCCTATGCAGATGCCGAGAACAGGTTGCGTAAGGTTCTTTATGACATCACACAGTCCGCGTTCGCGCAACTTTTCCATTGCAGATGAAGCCTCGCCGACACCGGGCAACAGCACCTTGTCGGCATTTCTTATTGTTTCGGCATCGTCTGTAACCACATAGTCAACATCCAGTCGTCTCAGGGCATTGCATACTGAACATAAATTTCCTGTATCGTAGTCGACTATTGCAATCATAAGACACCTTTACTGCTTGGTAATTCGTAACTGAAGACCTCTCTCTTGATAGCCATGCGCAAGGCACGTGCAAATCCCTTGAATATTCCCTCGGCAAGATGGTGGTTGTTCTCACCTTTTGCAGCAATATGTAGGTTACAGTTCATTGCTGCACCCAAGGATTTGAAGAAGTGCTTGAACATCTCGGTAGGGACATCACCTACATAGTCTTTTGTGAACTCTACCTCCCACTCGAAATCTATACGTCCGCCGAAATCGATAAGGACCAACGCCTTGCATTCGTCCATAGGCAACACGAAACCGTAGCGTCCGATGCCGCGTTTGTTGCCGAGTGCCTTTATTATTGCCTCTCCGAGAACTATCGCCACATCCTCCATCGTGTGGTGCTCGTCGACCTGAAGGTCGCCTTTTGCCCTTACCTGGAGTGAGACTCCTGCATGATGCACAATCTGGTCTATCATGTGGTCGAGGAATTTCAGCCCGGTGTCAATACCTGATGCTCCTTTGCCGTCGAGATCTACGGATACTTCAATGTCGGTCTCCTTTGTCTTGCGCACTACGGTTGCCGCGCGCTCTGTTGTGCGGAGAAATTCCGATATTTCGCGCCAACTGTTTGTCACCAGCACGCACACGTCGGAATAGGGAAGCTCGCCAAGCGCCTTTATGCGCTCGATGTCGGAAGTTATGAGTATCGCTTTTGCGCCGAGGTTGTGCGCAAGCTCTACATCTGTCAGTCTGTCGCCTATCACGAATGACGACGCAAGATCGTATTCACCGCCCATATACTTTCCGAACATTCCTGTTCCGGGTTTGCGGTTGGGAGAACCTTCGTGTGCAAATGATGGGTCTATCAGCTGGTCGTCGAAAATAACTCCCTCGCCCTTGAGAGTGTCGAGCATTTTGTTGTGTATGGTGTAGAACCGCTCCTCGGGGTAGCTTTCCGTACCCAATCCGTCCTGGTTGCTTGCAATCACAAGTTCGTAGTCGAGTTCGGCTATGCTGCTCAATGCACCTATAGCTGAAGGAAGGAATTCCAACTGCTCCAGGGTGTCTACCTGTTCTGTTACAGGAGGTTCAACTATAATTGTACCGTCGCGGTCTATAAAGAGTGCTTTTTTCATATTCTATTTCCAATTCTTCACAATGGCAAGCATACGGTCGTTTTCCTCGGGCGTGCCAATGGTTATTCTAAGTGTTCCTTCACAACCTTTTATGTGTGAGCGGTTACGTACAATCACCTGCTCCTCTATAAGTGCATCGTAAAGGGCGCAAGGGTCTGCCACCTTCACAAGCAGGAAGTTGGCATCGGAGGGGAACACCCTCTCTACACACGGCATTGCTGCAAGCGCCTCTGCTACTCTCGCACGCTCACTCTTCAGGAGCTCAATCTCTGCTTTCACATCACGCGCGAGGAGTTCTTTTGCGCGTTCCATTCCTGCAAGGTTTATGTTATAGGGATATTTGACCTTTGCAAAGATACTCATTATTTCAGCATCGGCAAAGGCAAGTCCGAGTCTTAATCCGGCAAGTCCGTATGCCTTTGAGAGTGTCTGCAAAACGATAAGGTTCTTGTAGCTGTCGAGCACTGTCAGCAAGCTCGCCTGTGAGGCAAAATCGATATATGCCTCGTCGACTACCAACACGCCTTTAAACGAGGAGAGAAGCGAAAGCATCTGTTCCATAGGGAAGCTGTTGCCGGAGGGATTGTTGGGCGAACAGATGAACATGAGCTTAGTATTTTCGTCGCAGGCTGCCAGAAGCTCATCGACGGGGAGCGAAAAATCGGCGCCCAACTGCACCTCGCGCACCTCGACATCGTTTATGTCTGCCGCCACGCGATACATTCCATAACTTGGAGCTATTGCCACCACATTGTCTTTCCCCGGGGTACAGAATATGCGGAAACAGAGGTCGATTGCCTCGTCACTGCCGTTGCCAATGAACATATTTTCCACTGCTACGTCCTTGAATTGTGAAATTATCTTCTTTAGTTCAAGCTGACGCGGATCGGGATAACGGTTGTATCTGTTCTCGAAAGGATTTTCGTTGGCATCGAGAAAGACTCCCAACTTGCCCTTATATTCGTCTCTTGCAGTTGAATAGGGGGCAAGATTTATAATATTCTTGCGCACAAGGCGCAACACTTCGTTCAGTTCCATAATCTATGAAGTATATCTTACGGGTAGTTCTATAAATTATTAATCAATATTTCTTTGCAGGGTGCATTCTATTTCGGTCGCTTTTTGTTTTATTTCGGCATCTTATTCATTTTTACTCAGTTGCAACACAAAGGTTGCGCCATCGTAAAAATAAACAATATACTCGAAATAAACTCAAAAATCGCCTCGAAAGTTGCGGTTAAACGAGCGCAATGTGAACTTGTTCACAGATTGCACAGCGAGTGACAGCAACTTCAATCATGTTAACTAA
>JAZNKR010000113.1:0-9476 GCA_045578665.1 Bacteroidaceae bacterium
TATTTTTAGTAGATTTTTGATATTTGTAAAGGCGCGATGCGGGCATCGCAACAGAACGAATATCAAAAAGATGCAAAAATAAAGCCAAAAGCGACCGAAATAGAATGCACCCGGAAAAGAAATATAGATTAATAATTTATAAAACCTCCCATAAGTATTTCTATTTCAAAACAGCCTTTCCGAAGAGCGTACGTGCATTGTAATTGCGGATGTCATCACCATTTACTCTGCGGGTAAAATATCCAAGCCCGATCAGTTCTCTCAGATATAGCGAAAAATCAACGATGGAATAGCTACGGAACCTGTCATCGGTTGAATAACGGACCATAAAACGATTCTTGAAAGGGCAGTCCGATTCATCGAATAATTTTGATTCCCACGCCCTTAAAGGGTATTGCTCTCTGTCGAGTTCCATAGAGAAAGAGTCGTACGAACTCTCAATGTCATCTCCGTTCAGATATAATCCCGGAGGTAACGAAGCCCTACCCTTAGGAGGTATAGCAAGCCTCTTCGCGGTCGAAGGAAGGGAAACTGAGACATTGTTTCTTCTACTCTCACTCACCTTTATACCGACCGTGGAGCTTTTTTTACCTCTGATGGCAGATTGTGCATCCAATGAGTATTTTCTATCGAACACGACACGTCTTTCGCTCCTCTTTGAGCGGGAGAACTTCTGTTGCGAATAATAGGCTACAGATGTGCCATCATTCAATATTCTGAACGAATTTTCGAGGTCGACATACAGGACAACATCGCTTTTATTGTAAAGATATATCTTGTACTGCATAGCGCGCATTCCGACCTTTTTGTATGGTACAATCTCCACCTCAACATCTTCGTTGGAAAGCACCGAGCTCTTGGTTACACCCAAAATGGCTATGGCTCTGCCTGTCATGCGTTTGCCTTTATTCTTGCCAACGCATCCACCTTTAACTATATTATAGGAAGCTATAATGCCGTCATTGGAATCATCAACGGCACGAACTATCTCGCCTTTACCTTTTACAACGGGGAGGGATGAAAGAGTATCGGAGATGAGCACCATCTCGCCAAGCTCCTTCTTTACAGAAAACACTTTTCCTTTGGCTATTCTCTTTCTTGTCTTATCTTCGGGCGACAATTTATATGTTACATAGCTCTTGCCCACATTTACTCCATAGACACTCAGAGACTCGCCACTGTGGAGTACAATGACATCCTGCGCTTTCAATACCGGAAATGCACACAGGAACATAAAAATAAAAATAGAAATATACTTCATAAAGCGAAGGGTCTCTTTATGATACTATCTACATGGTAACTGCCGTACCCTCTATCTCCACCAGAAGCTCGGAGCGACAGACATCGGCAATAAGATAATGTTTGGGAACGTCGGGATAGTTCTCCTCCATATAATCGACAACACCTTCCGACTCACTATCATTCTTTATATATACACGAAGAAGAGTGTAGAGTGTCCTTTCGCACTTCAACGGGAGATTGTCGGGCGATGTGAGTTTTTTTATAATCTGCATTGTCTCGGCAGTCTGCTGCACTGCATTGTCTATTGCCAGGCTATCCTCGCCCTTGATGGCAGCCGTACCGGAAATATAGACCGTATTGCCAACCAGACGTGCGCGTTCGAATTTAGGGGTTGTGCGCACGGGCTCGTCACTGATACCTGCCAACACCTTCTGTGAATAGCTGTGCGCAGAAGTCTGCAAAGGGTTATCTATGGGATGGTTTTCTATGGATATTCCCTTTATTGCATAGAACTCCACCATCACTCCACCGCAATCTGTTCCGATACCGGTTGCAGCGGGATAACCACCTTCCCACTCTACAGAGCCATAGAAGCGGCTGCGGGCATCGTTGAAGTCCTGATAGTTCTGTCTGCCATCGTGCATAGAGGTTATCTGCTCAATATAGTTCCACTGACGATAGATGTCATCGGTAGTAAAACCGTTGTCGGACAACATTTTGCCTATTTGAGAAAATATATCTTCGGACTGTTCTCTTATACCACCGGAGAAGGAGCGCGGGGTTACACCCTCCGAAATCAATTCGCAGAAGCCATCGCCACGAAGCAATATATAGCCATCGCGATATTCGCACTCAACATCATCATCCTCGTCGAGAAATGTAACCTCAGCCGCCATGCCTGCCGTAACACAAGGCTGCGCAACGTATGCCACCAAAGGAGTGTTGCAAGAAAACATTTCGGCAACAAGATTCCTGAACTGCGACAAATTCTGCAAATATTCAGCATTGTCGGCGGGAGCATTGAAAAGAGTAATCTTGAGGATTCTCCCGATGCCACCGATTTGCACGAGAATTTCGCGGCACAATGTATGGCACATTGAATGGAATGTTGCACCGCAATTGTCCCCATGTGCAAAAAATATCTGTTGCTGCTTGTTTGTCATCTCAGAAATCTGTTACAATTACCCTTTTTATAAAAATCTCCGCGAAGATAATACAAAAGATTCATTTTTGCCAAATTTATTATACCTTTGTAGCATTGGGAAAAAGTATAATCAACAAACACCAACGACACATGAAATACAATTTCGACGAAATAGTGGCACGCGAGAATACCGACTGCCTGAAGTACGACATAAGAAAAGAGACATTCGGTCGCGACGACATCATCCCCATGTGGATAGCAGACATGGACTTCAAGACACCACCGTTCATCATGAAAGCCATCAGCGAACGCGTGGAACACGAAATACTCGGATACACACACAAATGCAGCAAATGGCTACCGGCAATACAGCGTTGGGCAAAGAGCCGATACAATTGGGATGTGGATGCAGAGTACGTTGAGCACGTTTCGGGAATTGTCCCCGCCATATCATTCGCCGTCCAATGCCTGACAGAAAAGGATGATTGCGTGCTCATACAGCCACCCGTCTATCACCCCTATTTCCATGTGCCCCAATGGAACGGCCGCACAGTGGTAACCAACCCTCTGAAACTCGTTGACGGGCAGTACGAAATAGATTTCGAGGACTTCGAGAAGAAAGCCCGGCAGTGCAAGCTGTTCCTTCTGTGCCACCCCCACAACCCCGGCGGACGTGTATGGCGACGCGAGGAGCTTGAACGCATTGCTGAGATATGCGCCGACAACAATGTTATAGTAATCTCAGACGAGATTCATGCAGACATGACATTCAAAGGATACGAGCACATTCCCTTTGCCACAGTCAGCGAAAAGGCAAGAATGAACTCCATCACCATGATGGCAGCGAGCAAATCATTCAACATAGCCGGACTGATGTCCTCCTTCACCATCATCCCCAACAAGGAGCTGCGCGAACGCTACAACGGATTCCTGATGAAGAGCGAGCTGAACCACTCGCACATTTTCGCAACAATCGCTACCGCAGCCGCCTTCAGCGACGAAGGCGCCGAGTGGCTCGGACAACTTGTCGACTACATCACAGCCAACGTCGACTATATGCAGAAATTCATTGCCGAGAAGATGCCACTGCTCGACATGATACGTCCACAGGCATCCTATCTGGTATTCGTCGACTGCCGCAAACTGAACATGTCCATCGAAGAGCTGAAAGATTTCTTCATCAACAAAGCCCGCATCGCCACAAACGAAGGCTCCTCTTTCGGTGAGGAGGGAGCGGGTTTCATGCGCATGAACATTGGTTGCCCCCTATCCACACTGAAACAAGCGCTTGAACAGCTGCTCGAAGCGTACAACGAAGTTACACACAAATGATTATATAAACGACAAAAATGACTATGCTATGAAAAAGAAGATTTTTGAAACCATGTGCGGAATATTGCTCTGCACTCTTTTCGTTGCATGCGGAAACAGTGAACCCGTGTATTACAAAAACCCGGTAGTACGCGCCGAAGCCCCTGACCCCTCGGTTATCCGTGCTGCGGACGGCACCTTCTACCTCTATGCCACCGGCGGCAACTACTCCATCTACAAATCGACTGACATGATCAATTGGCAAAAGACCGGAGAAGTATTCAACCGGGAGACATATCCCAAGGAGGTGCGCAACAACCGCAGAGCCACATTGTGGGCACCGGAGATACGCTTCATCAAAGACAAGTATGTGATATTCTACACCATGTGGTTCGGCACAGAATGGCTGAGCGCGATCGGATATGCTGTAGCCGATTCACCTACAGGACCCTTCACCGACAAAGGCATACTCATCGACAGCAAACCAATAAACGTAGAACAGTCCATCGACCAATTCTACTACGAAGATGGCGGCAAGGCATACCTCTTCTGGGGCAGTTTCCGCAACATCTATGCGGTAGAGCTTGACATAACCGCCAATGTAGACATCACCATCAAAGCCGAAACAATGGTACAGATAGGAGGCAAGGCATACGAAGGCTCCAATATCTGGAAACGTGGCGACTACTACTATCTGTTTGCCTCAACAGGCAACTTTGCAGGCGGCGCCAAAAGCACCTACCGCACTGTTGTTGCACGTTCCAAGAACGTACTTGGTCCATACGTCGACAAAAAAGGTGTAAGCATGCTCGACAACGGCTACGAACTTATCCTCGACAAAGACGACAAGTTTACCGGTCCGGGACACAACGCCGGCATAATAGAGGACGATGCAGGTCAGACCTGGATGTACTACCACGCATATCAGCTGAGCAACCTCGGACTGCGCCGCCAGTCGATGCTCGACAAGATATTGTGGGACGAAGAGGGATGGCCATATATAGAGAGCGGCACACCCTCGGATAGCGCAATCGCACCTATAGTGAAGATAAGAAAATAAGTAGACAAAGCACACACAAAGCCCCGAATCATTGTTTTTCGGGGCTTTTTTATGCACCTCGCAACACAGCCACAGATTAAAGAGAATAAAATTCAAACAGCTTCTTATTAAAATAAATGATTATGCGATATTATACCTAAAAGAATAGTTTTAACTCTTTAAACCATTGAATTTTAATCAATAAAACTCTCCCTCTTGGATAAGAGGGAGTATACGAAGGGGGAGGGAGTTCGAATGAAGACACAAGCAAAAAGTTTCAAACTCCCTGTCCATCCGCATTTGCAATGCGGATGCTTTGAGTATCAGCATTTACAATGCGCTTATATAATCCAATTGAACATACATAAACGAAGACTGAAGTGCATAGATTCATAATAGGTCTTATTTTAGCGCATCACAGATGCTTATACTCAATCCTTCGCGTTACAAACGCGAAGGGACGAGGCGCAAATATAGATTTTTTTTCTAATAAAATTCAAACAGTTTCTTATATTGCAGAAAAAAATATTATCTTTGCAGACGGAATTGGAAAATCTCCCGATTCCACAACCTTGAGAATTTTGAACTTCAGACAATGCAGACCATGTTATTTGCCAAGAACATTAAGCAACACGATACGGACAGCAGTGCAACACACTGTAAATCCGCTATTGATAACCGCTACTGTCTCCGCAAGTCAACAACAAGTTTGACATTGTCGAATATTTATTATAGTCTGTGGTCGTTTCTTTAGCCGAAACGACCATTTTTGTAATTTTAATATACACAAATTATGGAACCATTGGTACATGAATGTGGCGTAGCAATGATACGTTTGCGTAAACCTCTGAGCTACTATCAAGAGAAGTATGGAACGTGGGCGTACGGAATGAACAAACTATTCCTGTTGATGAACAAGCAGTACAACCGAGGACAACAGGGAGCAGGTATCGCCTGCGTAAAATTGGAAGCAAACCCCGGTGAAGATTATATGTTCCGCGAAAGAGCTGAAGGTTCGGGAGCCATATCCGAAATATTCGCAGCAGCGGAGAAAAAATATGTAAACTCTCCTGCCGAGCTCAGAAACGATGCAGAATATGCATACAGAAATCTCCCCTTCGCCGGTGAACTTTATATGGGTCACCTGCGTTATACCACAAGCGACAAAGAAGGATTGCAGTTCGTACACCCCTTCCTCCGCCGCAACAACTGGAGAGCAAAGAACCTCGCACTCTGTGGAAACTTCCACATAACCAACGTAGACAAAGTATTCGAAGAACTCGTTTCACACGGTCAGCACCCCCGCGTATATGCCGACACATACATTCTGCTTGAGCTCATGGGACACCGTCTCGACCGCGAAGTAGAGCGCGTATTCAAGGATTGCGAAGCAGAGGGATTGATGGGTATGGACATCACCAATACCATCGAAGAGCGCATCAACATAGCAAATGTACTCAAGACATCCACCCCGCTGATGGACGGCAGCTACATATTCTGCGGCATCACCGGTAGCGGCGAAATGTTCGCCATGCGCGACCCTTGGGGCATCCGCACCGCATTCTGGTACGCCGACGACGAGATATTCGCAGTAGCCAGCGAGCGCGTAGCACTGCAGACCACACTCAACCTGAAGACCGACCAGGTGGTTGAAATGAAGCCCGGCGAAGCCCTCATCATGGACAAGTTCGGCAAACTGCGCATAGAGCAGCTCATAGAGCCTATTGCTATGGAGCCCTGCTCATTCGAGCGCATATACTTCAGCCGCGGAAACGACAGAGACATCTACCTCGAAAGAAAAATGCTTGGTGCCAATCTGCGCGACCAGATACTCGAAGCCATAAACTACGACCTCGACAACACAGTCTTCTCATTCATCCCCAACACCGCCGAAATGGCATTCTACGGCATGGTAGACTCAATGAGCGACTACCTCAACGAATGGAAGATAAAGGAAATATCAAAAGAAAAGGAGAACCTCAACGAAGCACGCATCAAAGAGATACTCTCGCGCAAAGTGCGACAGGAGAAAGTTGCCAACAAGGACATCAAGATGCGCACCTTCATCTCAACCGATGTCAAGCGCAACGACCTTGCAGCCCACGTCTACGACATTACCTACGGCACCATACGCCCGAAGGTTGACAACCTTGTGGTGATAGACGACAGTATCGTACGCGGTACCACCCTGCGTCAGAGCATCCTGAGCATACTCGACAGACTTGAGCCCAAAAAGATAATTGTAGCATCATCAAGTCCCCAGATACGCTATCCCGACTACTACGGAATAGACATGGAGAAATTCGACCACTTTGTAGCATTCTTCGCAGCCCTCGACCTGCTCAAGGACAAAGGCATGGAAAATGTAATACACGACACATACAACAACTGCGTCGAAGAGCTCAAAAAGGAGGATAAGGATATAACAAACTGTACAAGAGCGCTCTATGCACCCTTGACAGCAGACGAGATATCGGCCAAGATAGTAGAACTTCTGAAGCCCACCGACCTCAAGGCAGAGCTCGAAATAGTCTTCCAGAGCATGGAAGGTCTCCACAAAGCCTGCCCCGCACACCCTGGCGACTGGTACTTCAGTGGCAAATACCCCACCCCCGGCGGTAACAAACTGGCCAACCTCGCCTACATAGAATATTACGAATCAAAAATAAAGAAATAAATACCGAATAAGGACATGAAAGAAAAACTGAAAAAAGTATTGTTGCTTGGTTCCGGCGCACTGCGAATAGGACAAGCAGGCGAATTTGACTACTCCGGTTCACAGGCATTGAAAGCTTTGCGCGAAGAGGGAATACAATCCGTATTGGTAAACCCCAACGTTGCCACCATACAGACATCAGAGGGAATTGCAGACAAAGTATACTTTCTGCCCGTAAACACATACTACGTTGAGGAGATAATAAAGAAAGAGCGTCCCGACGGTATATTGTTGGCATTCGGCGGACAGACAGCCCTCAACTGCGGAACAGAGCTCTACACACAAGGCATACTCGAAAAGTACGGCGTAAAGGTACTCGGTACATCAGTAGAAGCAATCATGTACACCGAAGACCGCGACCTCTTCGTGAAGAAGCTCGACGAGATACCCATGAAGACCCCCGTAAGCCAGGCTGTAGAGAGCATGGAAGATGCCCTCAAGGCAGCACACGAGATCGGCTTCCCCGTAATGGTACGTTCAGCCTACGCCCTCGGCGGACTCGGTAGCGGAATCTGCCGCGACGAAAAGACATTCATCGAACTTGCCGAAAGCGCATTCACATTCTCTAACCAGATACTTGTAGAAGAGTCATTGAAAGGCTGGAAAGAGATTGAGTTCGAGGTAATACGCGATGCCAACGACCACTGCTTCACAGTGGCAAGCATGGAGAACTTCGACCCTCTGGGCATCCACACCGGAGAATCAATCGTAGTAGCCCCCACCTGCTCACTCAGCGAAGAGCAAGTGAAAATGCTTCAGGAGATATCGGTAAAATGTATCCGTCACCTGGGCATCATCGGTGAGTGCAACATACAGTACGCATTCAACGCAGAGACAAACGACTACCGCGTAATCGAGGTAAACGCACGTCTCAGCCGCTCATCGGCGCTCGCATCAAAGGCAACAGGTTATCCCCTTGCATTCGTTGCAGCAAAGATTGCTCTCGGATACACACTCGACCAGATAGGCGAAATGGGAACACCCAATTCGGCATACGCAGCACCCCAGCTCGATTACCTCATATGTAAGATACCCCGTTGGGACCTCACAAAATTTGCAGGCGTATCTCGTCAGATAGGTTCAAGCATGAAGTCTGTAGGCGAAATCATGTCAATCGGCCGTTCGTTTGAAGAGGTAATACAGAAAGGACTTCGCATGATAGGTCAGGGCATGCACGGATTCGTAGGCAACGAGCACACACACTTCGACAACCTCGACGAAGAGCTTGCCAACCCCACCGACCTCCGCATCTTCTCTATAGCATCGGCACTTGAGGAAGGATACACCATCGAGCGCATCAGCGAACTCACAAAAATCGATCCCTGGTTCCTCGACAAACTCAAGAACATTGTCGACTACAAAGCACTCCTCTCACAATACAACAGCGTTGAGGAACTGCCCGAAGAGGTATTGCGCAAGGCAAAAGAGCTTGGTTTCTCAGACTTCCAGATAGCACGCTTCGTAATAAAATCTACAGACAACATGGAACGCGATAACCTCGCAGTACGTGCCCGTCGTAAAGAACTTGGCGTGCTCCCCGCCGTAAAACGCATAAACACTGTAGCATCAGAGCATCCCGACCTCACCAACTACCTCTACATGACATACGGCGCAAGCGGCCACGATGTAAACTACTACAAGAACGACAAATCGGTAGTGGTACTCGGTTCGGGCGCATACCGCATCGGTTCATCGGTAGAGTTCGACTGGTGTTCGGTAAATGCAGTGCAGACAGCCCGCAAACTCGGCTACAAATCAATAATGATAAACTACAACCCCGAGACTGTATCAACCGACTACGACATGTGCGACAGACTCTACTTCGACGAACTCTCATTCGAGCGTGTACTCGACGTAATAGACCTTGAGCAGCCCGGTGGCGTAATAGTTTCAGTTGGAGGTCAGATACCCAACAACCTCGCTATGAAGCTCCACCGTCAGTCAGTACCCATCCTCGGAACATCACCCGTATCCATCGACCGCGCAGAGAACCGCCACAAATTCTCGGCAATGCTCGACCAGCT
>JAZNKR010000114.1:0-18733 GCA_045578665.1 Bacteroidaceae bacterium
TTTATTTTTGCATCTTTTTGATATTCGTTCTGTTGCGATGCCCGCATCGCGCCTTTACAAATATCAAAAATCTACTAAAAATAAAACTCAAAATCGCCTCGAAAGTTGCGGTTAAACGAGCGCAATGTGAACTTGTTCACAAATTGCATAGCGAGTGAAAGCAACTTCAATAGCGTTAACTAATTTATAGAACCACCCTTAACGTAAATCCGATATAAGAGCATTATCGGCGTTCTGTCGCGTCCTAAAAATCAAATTTAGGACGCGACATTTTTTATCCCATAAATGCGAGCCCAAGTTTCGGTCGCTCGCCTTTGCAAATGGAAGGTTCCACTGATTTAGATTCAGAACAAAAAAAGAAACTTTTCATCACAAAAGTTGTTCCTTTTATAGAAAAAGAATATTTTTGTGAAAATTTAAACAATTCTTAATCCATAAAAAAGAAAAACTATGAAAAGAATTTTCGGAATACTTTTTGTGATGAGTATGCTTTTTGCAATTCCGGCACAGGCACAGTTCAAGTTCGGTATCAAGGCGGGTACCAACCTCACCGAGACTCCCAGCGACCTCAAGAGCATTGATGCCGATGGAGTTACTGGTTTCTTTGTAGGTCCCATGGCAAAGTTCACAATCCCCGTAATCGGGTTGGGACTCGAAGCCGATGTACTCTACTCTCGCACAGGTTCAGAGATTGAAGGCGAAAAGATAAACAAGAACAGTATCGAAATCCCCGTTTACCTTCGCTACGACTTCGCACTTCCCATTGTAAGCAAGGTGGCAGTACCCTTCATTGCAGTAGGTCCCCAGTTCGGATTTGCATTCGGCTCAACAAAAGAGGAGTTGGAGATCAACAACATCAAGACAAAATACCAGTTCAAGAAGAGCAACATCAGCCTCAACTTAGGTGCAGGTGCTATCTTCCTGAGCAAGATACAGTTGCATGTAAACTACAACATCGCACTCGGCAAGACCAGCGAATTGTCTGAGTTCTCAGGTGTAGCAGGCGCACTTGGCGATGTGGTTGATTCAAAGACAAATACATGGCAGATTTCAGCCGCATATCTTTTCTAAGAAGGATATAGCATACGTAACAGAAGGTCGTACCCCAAAAAGGTACGACCTTTTTTATTGTCGTCTGAATTTATATTTTATTTCGGAACAGCCCAAATTAAACACATTTTTTTAGGCTGTTTGCAGATTATAAGTTAACTTCGCACTCTACAAGGCTATGCCTTGAGAAGAAGAGAGAAAAACAAACAATCATATATGACATTAAAAAGGATTCTTGCATTTCTCAGAAGGAGAGATGTAATCAAGACAATTATCGTGGTGCTCATTTCACTGCTCATCTGGTGGATGCCCACAAGTGTATTCGGAATAGAGGGGCTTACGACACTCCAGCACCGTGTGATAGCAATCTTTGTTTTTGCAGCCCTCATGTGGATAACAGAGACTGTACCCGCATGGGTAACATCGGTACTCATCATAGTGGTGATGCTACTCACAGTCTCCAACAGCGGCATCACTCCCCTTGTCAACTACATTCCAAAAGAGGAACTTGTAAGCTACAAGTCAATTATGTACACCTTCGCCGACCAGACAGTGATGCTCTTCCTCGGAGGATTTGTGCTCGCAATCGTAGCCTCGAAATACGGTGTCGACGTTACGCTTGCACGCGCATTGCTGAAGCCTTTCGGTACACGTCCGAGCACTGTGTTGCTGGGCTTCCTTATGGTAACAGCATTCTTCTCCATGTTCGTAAGTAACACAGCGACCGCAGCAATGATGCTTGCTTTCCTTACTCCGGTGCTCAAGATGCTTCCCCCCGACGGCGGCGGACGAATCTCACTTGCACTTGCAATCCCCATCGGTGCCAATATCGGCGGTATTGCAACCCCCATCGGCACACCTCCCAACGGCATTGCGCTCGGCTATCTTAACGATGTCGAGGGTCTGAACATGGGAATAACATTCGGTCAGTGGTTCATGGTGATGTTCCCCTTGATGGTAACCATCGTTGTGATTGCATGGTTTATACTGAAGACTATGTATCCCTTCAAGGCAAAAGAGATTAAACTCGAAATCAAGGGTGGTGCACGCAACAACTGGCGTACCAACCTTATATATATAACATTTGCAATAACAATAGCTCTGTGGATGCTCGAAAAGCTTGTAGGAATGAATGCATATGTAGTTGCACTTATCCCCGTAGGAGTGTTCTGTGCAGCAGGTATCTTTACCACCGACGATATCAAGGAGATAGAGTGGAGCGTGCTGTGGATGGTAGCCGGAGGATTCGCCCTCGGCGTGGGCATGGACAAGACCGGTCTTGCCAAGACTCTTGTAGAGGCAATCCCCTTCAACGAATGGCCTGTAATAGCTGTAATCATCGGTAGCGGACTTCTCTGCTGGGTACTGTCTACGTTCATCTCAAACTCGGCGGCAACGGCGCTTATGGTGCCCATTCTCGCTGCTGTCGGTAAGGGCATGGGCCCCTTGCTCGACGAGACCGGCGGCATCGGTACACTGCTCATAGGTATTGCCCTTTCGGCATCGTTTGCAATGGCTCTGCCTGTAAGTACCCCTCCCAATGCCATTGCCTATTCTACCGGACTTGTTACTTCGTCGCAGATGGCGCGTGCCGGAATTATAATGGGCGTAGTATCAATAATTCTCGGATATACGCTGCTCTTCTTCCTCGGCAGCATAGGATATTTTGCATAAACAATAAATAAAAAGATAACGACAATGAAAAAGTCTATTCTGACAATTGCCGCATTGTGCCTTGCGCTCTGCGGATTCGCGCAGGAGAAGAAGATAACCTTCAAGCCTTACGGCTTTGTGCGCAACTACGCTTGCTTCGATTCACGCGACAATCTCAGCAGCAACAGCGACCAGTTCAACATGATTCCCAAAGACGAAGCCCTCAACGGCTACGGCGACGACCTTAATGCTAAGGCCGACATTCTGCTGCTGAGCATCACCACACGTCTGGGACTCAACATCACCGGTCCCGAATTTCTCGGTGCAAAGACCTCGGCAAAGATTGAATCGGACTTTGCAGGCTTCGGCACAAGCAACACCGTGCTCCGCATACGTCAGGCATATGCCAAGATGGATTGGGAGAAGGATAATCTGCTCGTAGGTCAGGCATGGCACCCCATGATGGGCGACATGATGCCCGATGTGTTCAGCCTTGCTACAGGAGCGCCCTTCACACCCTTCAGCCGCTCTCCTCAGGTGCGTTACAACCGCATTGCAGGCAACTTTACATTGACTGCTACTGCGCTCTATCAGTTCCAGTATCTTTCATACGGCCCCAATGCCAACAATCTCGAAAGTTCTACTACCTCGATAGATTTTGCCCGCAAGGCACTTATCCCCGAACTATACTTCCAGGCAATGTATAAGAACGACGGATTCATGGCAGGTGCCGGCATCGACATCCTCACACTGAAGCCCCGTACTGAGTACACCGACGACAAAGGCGAGAGGATGCTTTCTGACGAGCTTCTTACAAGCTTCACCCCCACAGCCTTCTTCTCTTACAAAGAGAGCAACTGGGGCATCAAAGGTCGCGTTACATACGCACAGAACGCATCGCACCTGAACATGCTCAGCGGATATGGCGTCACCAAGCAAAATGCCGACGGCGAAGTGGAATATGGCAGCCTCAGCAGCGTAACAGCATGGTTGGACGTAACCTACAAACAGCAGTTGAAGAAGGGCACACTCACCTATTGCCTCTTCGGCGGATATGGCAAGAACCTCGGTTGCGAGGACGATTTTGTAAGCCCCTCGATGATGTATGTACGCGGTTACAAGAACATCGACAATTTCTGGCGAGTATCTCCCAGCGTCCTCTACACCCACAATGCCATGCAGATAGGTCTTGAGTATGAGCCCACAACTGTAGGATACGGCACAATGAAGGCCGACGGCAGCGTAGACAAAGAACGCTCGGTTACAAACCACAGAATATGTGCACTGCTGAAGTATAACTTCTAAACAGAGGTTAGACACCAACATCCAATAAAAACGGACTGCGCCGTGGCGCAGTCCGTTTTATGTTTAACCAAAAGCTATATTATATTACGGTCCGGTTGCTGGATTCAACTATTTACAAATCTTTTGAACAGAGTATCGATATATTTCTCATCCTCGTCAAACAACACATGGTTTTCGGCAAACTCAAGGCGCGTTCCCCAGAAATTAACGTTTTGATATGTTGTGTTGGAGAGAATATAACTATCGAGAGTTATATCTGCATCATGAAGCGTTGGTTCCACGTCTTCCTTCAGCGTCTTGTAAAGTTGAATCTTCGGGTCTTGCAACCCCTTTAGGTGATGAATACCTTTCGGGTCGATGAATGTTACATGTTGTTTTCGTCCATTGTTCACCCAAAGAATGAAGTCGGGATAGAATCCACTTGCTTCGAAGAAGCCAATGCCTTTACGACTCTCATTCCTGAGAAGGTATATTTCCTTACCTGCAAGCATTCCATTCCTATTGTCGTCAAAGAACTTCCTTACATCTGATACGAATCGCTTTTCTCCAGGGTTAAGAGCTACCGGAGAAATCTTTATCAAAGGTTCGTTGGTATCTTTATCCTCCAGCTGCTTCTTACCATTAGCATCTTTATCTTGTAGGCAAAGCAAAGGATAGAAAAGATGCTGGTCGAAACGGAGTGATGTAATCCAAGGTCCATAGATAGTGAAATCTCGTTCCAAGTTGCCTGACAATATCTGCTCACGCAGTTCGTGCAGTTTGTTTATCCATTCCTGCATGTCATTGCGGACTTCCACAGTGTATTCCTCAAAGAAATTCGGATCGTTTGGCGACAAATATACCGTCTCCATATACTTTGATTCCCATTTTCCTTTGCTCATCTTGTAGGCACGGTCAATGTATGCCCGTAGCAAAGCTATGGTTATCTCCTCCCATCGAGCCACATCCCTTCCGAAGTCTTTTGGCTTGAGGTCGTCTTCTTGAATGAACAGTTCATACCAGTCTGGTTCTTTCATCAAGCGTTGTAGTATTTCCATGCTTATTCCCATGTTCCACCAGCTACGCTCATTTTTCATCTGTTCAATGGCAAAGAATATCTTGTTCCAATTGAGCAGCGCAAGATGATTGGGTCGCAACTTGCCCTTAGGCATTACAGCACCTTCCTCTACACCGGCCTTTTTACTCCACAAGGCATCTACCTTTGGCAACCAGTCTACCTTGACGTGTACTTTATCAATACATTCTTCGGGATGCACCACGACCGCTTTCTTGAAGTCGCAGCCTTCTTTCAGGCGAACCACTTTCAGTTTTGTCTCACCAAGCAAGTTGACGGTTGGAATCTTCACTTCTGTATAGGCCTCTTCATTGGCAGGAAGTCCCTCATCTTCCAAATACTTTCGGAAGGTATCCATATAGTCTGCCCTTACACCAAATATATTCAGCGTTTCTATCTCCCGCAATCCCTTTGGCAGATAGCCAGGGTTATAGCTACTATCAAGAGCCGTACTTCGTTTCAAAGAATACTTATAGCCTTTCAAACGCACACCGCGTCCAAAGAGCTGAATGATTTCTGAACCCTCACTGCGTCCAACGTTCATCAGCCCCATAGCACTGACACGCCAGCTACTCCATCCTTCGCTGAACTTCTTGGAACCTATAAGAATGTTGATGGGGGAGTCATTATCGTTGATGTGAGAAAACAGGGATTTGTTGCCAAACTCGCGTGTCTCGCAATTCAAGTCGTTTGATTCACATAGTTTTATAAGCGTATCGCTGTCGCCCACATTTATAACTCCAAAATGGGGATTGTTCCCTACGCGCAGACCTATTTCGCCGTCACCACCTTTCTGCTTATCTATATACAGATTGGCATTTAGTACATTGCAGTGGAACAGCCTTTCTATGATCTTACGATATGTTTGGGCGGCGAAAGCATCTTCTTCATCAGGCTTCAATCCTTGTTTTGTCAACAAGAAATTGTTTGCAAACAACGAATATCCACGTGAATTCTTGATCCCATCATTAGGGTTAAGCAATCGTTTGATGTAGCCGCTAAACTCCTGTGGATGGTCGATGAATGCCTGCAAGAATAACAATATTTTCACCACATCGCTCACCTTACGTCCTCCTTCAGTACGCACGGCATTTACAGAACTACCCACGAAAATACCCAATGGACGCTCGATAAGGAACTTGTTTTTAATACTCGAATTGTCATCGAATGCCAGTGTCTGCTCATAGAGGCACAGCAGATAGGCTGTCAGGTACATATTCAGCAGTTCCTCATTCTCTACCGTCGCCATATTCATGATACGATAGTCCTTGCCATAACCATCATTGTAGAAATAGCGGTAACTATAGTCAAAAAGTGTAGCTTTACCATACTCCTCCAACAATGCCGTGCGATTAGTTCCGGTTTGGGCAGCAATAGCCTGTCCGAAGGTTGCCGAGTATTCAAACGAGAAACCCTCCTGAGTCAGTTTGTTTCTATAGCCTTTCCATACTTCGCCACCGCTGCCTTTATGTCCTTCGTCAACAAGAACCAGATTGTTGCCCTCAAAACTATCCACTGCTACCGTCTTGTTTCCATCCTTTTCATCCAGTTTGTTGATGTCAATCACATCAATGGATTGACCTTCAAAGAAGCTGCCACGGCTCTGCTTAGTAAAGAACTGTGCGTCAAAGTTTGACTTTTGCAGTTCTTCAATATGCTGTTTAGACAAGCCCTCGTTAGGCGTCAGAATCATGATACGGTTCAACTTCTTGGCTTTGTGTCTCTCTGCATAATGCAGATACTGTTTGATATTCACATGCATCATCAGTGTTTTACCCGAACCTGTTGCAGCCCAAAACGCCACCTTGTTCAAGTCGTCCTCTGTGAACATTGGCATGTCGTGCCATGTTTCGGTGCGTTGGTTGAAGTCATGCACCAAAAACGTATTGATGTCATTGAGCAACCTCTGTTTGTCCGAGAAAAAGCGGTCGAGATAAATTTCTGTGAAGAGCAGAGCCAGATACTGGTAATACTTCCACGTTATCTTTTCTTCTCGCCGTTCGTTTATCTCCTTTGTATGTTTCACTATGTTGCGATCATACTCATAGAGCTTTTCCTCCTTGATCTCATTGTCATACATGTGCATCTTCAGTGCATAGAAAATGCGCGAAGTACCTTCATCGTCCACACCTTCCAGTGCCGGGTCCTTCAGGTCTTGGCTCAAAGCCTCCAAGTCCTTGCACCCCAGCAGACGCAAGATGTATTTATGCAATACCAGTGCTTCTTGCAGGCGTGCCGGTCTTGTTGTTTGTCTTCTTCCTCTTGGCATAAGATTTACCAATTATATTCGGTTGGATATTTTACTTGCATGAAGGTGAAGTCATGCCCTACCTTTTGATGATGTGTCGTAGTGATTTTAGCCATATTAGAGACGGTGCTGCCGAATACCTGAACATTCGAACGCGCATTTCCACGAGTTGCCATTACCGGTACGTCCGGTACATCATAGTCGCGCCATGCAAACAGGCAAACCTTTTCATGATAAGTCAGCAAATTGACAGCCGTTACATCCTGCTTGATAAGCGCATCTATTGACCGCTCCATTTGTTGACGTGCTTTGGCCCTCTTCCCTTGAGGATATTTGCCGCTATTTGGGTCAACAAATGCTTCTGAATAGCAACAGAGGTCGCAGAATACAATTTTTCTCCGTTGCATGCCACTATCCGTCATTATCAAATCACACCGTTCACCAAAACCTTGACCATACTGTGCAATATATTGCTCATACGATACCAATGCTATTTCCTCGCCGTTATTGTTCACCTTTAGTATTTCATGATTACAACCTTTTCGGTTTGCTCGTTGTGGATTTGCCTGACAAGGACCACACGCATTTTGGTCTGATACAGAAAAAGGGGCATTATGCCTAACGACGGGAACGTGGATGCTGGCAGGGTCAACTCCATATTCGGCAGGAAAAATTTGACCTAAAATGTTTTCTATCATACCCCTAATGTTACAAATTCATTATAGATGGTGTTCATCATTTCCGAGAGGTCGTAGGTGTCTACTATCCAGTGCCCGTGTTCGTCCTGCATCAGCAAATCCTGTATCTCGCCTTCATAAATCCGATAAACTGCTGTATTATTGTTGTTCAGCCTTGCCCTCTGTTCATTAGTCTGATTGAGCACTATGTTCAGATAGTTTAATATATAGGGACTATGAGTCGCCAGCATCATATTCAGCGTGCGGTCACTTTTTGCATGTAAAGCTGTATAAAATATACTCTCTATCAACTTGCACTGAGCGTCGGGGAAAAGACTAAGTTCAGGTTCCTCAATGTGTACATCCACTATTTTGGACAATGATGTAGGCTCACTGACTGCTTTGAACTTACTCAAATTTTCCATTTCGTAGAGATAACTCATAACAGAACGATTAAACGCCTCTTTGAATGAAAAATCCTTGGCGAAATAATCTACAATCAATGCCAATGGCGCAGATGTTTGAATACCGGAAGATGCCTCGGTCAGTTCGATAAGACCATGATGACCGTCAGTGGGTACTATCTGATAGCGAGTCGGTTTCCCTTTAGGGTGAGTAATTATCATTTTCATGCCCACAAAGTCCATAATCAGTTCTTTTTCACCATCAGATGCACATCCAAAGTCATCGTTTGTTTCATGAAAATAGAAGCCAAGCGTTGCCCCTTTATTTTTCCATGATGTCTGTGCCCAAGTTGGAATGATATTGCGGTTCTCCGAAATGTACGAGTTCTTGCATAGTACCAAGTGTTGTTGTTCTATGACTTCCGTTTTCTTCAGTTTCCCATTTTCAATACGCACTTCATAGCTTACACCATCATCCATTTGCACACGGTAAACAATCAAGCTGTCCTTTGTGAACATCTTTGTCATTCCCTGGCGTTTGATCATCGAGTCAAGCCGAATTCTGAATGGAGATTTAGTAATTTTTGAACGATACAGATATGAACGAATATTGGCCATTTTATAAAGATAGCGCATCATAGCCACGACCTTCATCAGTGTACTCTTACCTATGGCAGACTCGCCAATCAACATTGTGAATTGCTTAATCTCAAGGTTCTCAATATTCTTGAGTGGGCCAAATTCTTTAATTGTAATATACTCTTTCATATTCTGAGAATTTATTCGTTTTCAAACATTCGTTTTTGGAATTCTTCTTCCGTCAGCACCACTTTCCAGTTTTCCTCGTCTCTGCGCAGGTTAGGCAAAGTGTTGTCGCCGTTTACATAGATAAGGTCAAACTCTGTATCTCGGGTGCGGAAATCCATGCGTTCAAAGAAACGGCAAAGTTTCTCATTGTCTATCTCCTCGCAGTTACGCCAGATGACAAGTGTCTTCAGTCCTCCACGATGCGTCTTTCCTTGAACCACACAGATATTGTCATTCTCGAACCAGTCTTCCGTTTCTACGTTCAAGCCTATCAGGTAGTTGAATGTTTCCACCATATCCACCTTCGTTTCCACCAACTCATTGTCTTTGGTGGTTTTCAGTGACATATTGAACGGATTGACGAACATCTTCAGATTCAATAGCGAGTCGCGAGTTTCAGTGTCGAGCATATAGTTGAGCATATAACTCTCATGGAACTCATCATCGCGCCAATCTATCTGCTGCTTCTTGATTTCAAGGTTGTTCAGTGTATCCTCATATTGCTCTAAACGGATGTATTTGAAGCACTGGGAGATGCCATCGCGAGAAACAGGCTTGCCATCGCGCCAATCTTTTGAGTATAAAGCTTTTTCTATACGTGGTCTGGTTGCTGAGCTAAAATAATCGCCCATTTCGCACAAGACATATTTGTGATTAGCATTTTCATTATCTCTATTATGTTCGATAACAGCATGCCCTGTTGTACCAGATCCTGCGAAAAAGTCTAAAACTATAGAGCTTTGGGTGTTACGAATAGCAATGCCAATACAATCCTTAACCGCATAAAGTGATTTTGGAAAACTAAAGACTGGTGATTTGAACATTTTGGATAGTAAATTTGTCCCATGCTCTTTAGCACTATACATACTATCTGTCCATACCGTCTTATGGTTTATTTCTGTTTTTGTCCTTATTATTTCATACAAACCTGTATTTCGATTCTTTTTAACGCTCAATTCTGACTGAATATCAGAAACCGTATCTCTTCCAAACAGCCATTTCCTTTCCACACCTTCAGCATCAATAGGATAGATTTCTAAAATATCACCATTAACTACATTTGCCGATATAGGATGGAAATCATCTTCACAAACATCTCCAAATCCTATAACATTGTTGTCTTTGACATATATTGGATAGAAACATGTTTTTCCACTTGTCCGAAGATAATTGCCACCTTCTCCTTTAGCTCCATTCATAAACCCACGAACATCTGCATTCTCTTCGTTTCTTATTTCCTTAGCCAACATGTTTGGTTCATCTTGGAAATAGAAATGAACATATTCACTTGAAGTAGAAAAGTTTTTTCCCTGCTGACCAGATGGGTTAATTACTATTGACACATCAGCTCGACCAGAATAGAAATCTAATAGAGCATCATTGAGAAGGCATAATCGCGCATTCTCTACTTCATCTATAGCAATTTCGAAAACAGAATCATCCCTAAGGAGATTTCGTGCAACATTGATTCTGTTCTCCATTAGACTAAGCCAAGAAGCATGTTTAAAAGTGTTCTTATACATAATTTCACTTGACTTAGCATTGTATGGTGGGTCGATATAAGCACATTTAGCCCTCCTTGCAAATTTCTCCTGCAACAACTCCAATGCCTGAAAATTCTCACTATTGATGAGTAAACCATTTGTCTGCTCATCAATATTCTCCATGCTCTTTACTAACTGATGCTTAAACTTAGCATCGAAGAAAGCTGTGTCGAGAACAAGGAAAGGATTCTGCTTTAAGAACTCAATGGTCAATGGCTCGGTATAACCTTCTGTGGTAAGGTCGCCCTTTATCTCGTTAATAGCAAATAGACTTACCCACTCCTTACGTTGTGCTTCGTTGGCAACAATTTCAGAATAGAGTTTTTCTGGCACACGGTCGAGCGTGATGCAATAGTCGCTTTGCACCACAAACTTCTTCTTCAACCATAGTTTCTTCTGGAAGTTCTCCAACTGCGCCAACATACGGATAATCTTCTCGCCCACCTGCTTGATGGCACGAACGATAGTCAGCTGACTGTTGATGAACTGTGCATCAAGGTCATCGATATGCAGTACCTCGTTCTTGATGTAGAAGTCCAGCTCACGACGAAGGAAGCCGCCAAGGTCTTTATGGATAAAGTAATCGAACGAATTCTTGGCTGTATAGTCTGTCAAATGCTTCTCCAACAGTGTGCGGTTTGGTTCTTTATTGGTAGGAGCCTTGACGGTTAGCAATTCCTCAAAGCCCTCGGGTATCAGTGGCTTGATACTCTCAAACGCATCTGCTTTCAGAGCATCTTGTTTCGTTGCCTTTGGCATCAGTTCATAGGTGAAGTAGATGTTCAGTTCACCTTCGGCTGTTGTCTCCACAATAGGTTCATCGTTCTTCGGTACAAAGAGAGCGAAGCGACGTTCCATATTGTTCGCTGCACGATTGTTGTTTTGCTCGGTGCTGGCATCCTTCAACACAAAATGTACTTTCTTGCGCGACGTAGGCAACACAAAGGTATAATCGCGGAAATACTCCGAGGTCTTGATGTAGTATTGGTCGCTGTTTGCCCAATGCAGTTTCACTTCCTCTCCGTTATAGGGTATGGCGTAGGTATTATCCTTGTAGCGACGCTTAGACAGGAAATCGCCACCATCGTAATAGCGAGAGAAGAATGTAACAAGATGGCTGAACACCTCTGCCTGCATGGATTCTGTATCGGCAGACTGTACCAGTTGTGCTTCCAACTTGTCATATTCATCGCGCATGGGTGTGCCTTTAGGCAATACCTCAATATTGCCGCCCACAGAGGCTGCAATCTCTGCCATCCGTTTCTTTACCTTGTCGGCATCGGCATTGTTGCTTTCAAGTACTTGCTTTACCTGAGGGAGCAACTCCGAATCAAGGAAACGTTGGATGTCAGCGCGTTTTTGGTTCATGATGCGATAGATACCGAAATCCAGTTCGGCATGGTCCATCATGAATATTTCTTCCAGTTTCTTCTTGAAACTTTCGTAATAATTCTGTGCCATATCTAAGTCATTCTTTATTTTTGGATTTTATCCTACCTTTCTCACGCTCGGCAGAGCTAATGAGTTTGCTCTGCCCTCGCTTAATCGAAACGTTCTTTTACTTTCCAACGAATAACAAACAGATTATGTTGCTCTGTCTGTTTCACCATTCGTTGTTCCAACTCCGCAATCATCGATCTACGCTGCCGGCTTACTTCCTCCTCCCGGTCGTCAAGTTCATTCCGCAGACGGCGTTTCTTTCGCTTCAGTTCGTCCACCTTCTTTTCAAAAGCCAGTTTCTCTGCCACCGATTCTGAATTACGGGCATCTCTTTCCGTTTGTAATATCTGTTTCTTGACAGTAGAAAGCTCAGCCTCTATTCCGTCGATCACATCATGTTCCCACTGATAGATGCGATTTTCTTCTACCTTGAAGAAGGAAAGATTGCGGGAGTCCAGTTCCTTCAGTTTTGCCGCACTATGCTGGAGCACATCCTTCTGCAATCGCAGACGGGTCTGCTCTTCCACTTGTTCACATGGGACCTCCTTTCCACCGTTGAGGAAAAGCTTCTCACAATCCTCTTGAGAGACAATCCGACCATCATCAGTGATGGCATTGAAAAGCATATACTGTTCTTCTGCCAAGGCAGATATTGCCAAAGCAGAAAGAATGAGCACACCGCTTTGCCCTTGAAGGTAATCGGGAAGGTCGGCATTCATGGAAAGTGCTTTTTGGTCAAATTCCACCTCGGCATCTTCAAGTGAAAGCGACAATGCGGAATTGATGACATGTTGTGCTAACGGATGGCTCAATCGATATGGTATTGCATCATCTGTCTGCTGAAGCATTGCATATTTACCGGGGCGCTGTCCTGCAACAGGGACACGAAGGACAAAGCTGTGGTTTCTGTCATTGAAAACAGCCTCTTTGCTGAGAATGTATTTCGTCAGTTCCCAGAAAATATGTTCGTAACGATTGAGAAATCCTGTGGTGTTGTCGCGTGTCATGCGAAGATGCTCCTGCACATTGATGTCGAAGTTCTCCAACACCTGCGAACGTACTTCTGTCATACGCTCGTCTATCTGTTGCTGCATTTCGTTTTGCAGTTGCTCGAAAGCCTGGTTAATTTCTTCCTCGCTACGACACTGTTGGTAGATCTCCCAGATTCGCGATTCTATGTCAATGGTGTCAGCCTGTCCCAATACTTCATCACTGGCTCCAAATACATCGTCGAAGAGCTTAAACTTGGTGGAGAGCAATTGGAACACACGCACATCGGCATAGTTTCGCATGTTGAGGAAATTGACCACCACGACATCGTACTTCTGACCATAACGGTGGCAACGACCAATACGCTGCTCTATGCGTTGCGGGTTCCACGGCAGGTCGTAGTTGATAACCAATGAGCAGAATTGCAGGTTAAGTCCTTCGGCAGCAGCTTCCGTAGCAATCATGATGTCTGCTTTACGTTGGAAATAATCCACAGCAGCAGCTCTTCGGTCAGCCGCCTTGATGCCACTCACCTTGTCAGGATGTTCCAAGCACCAGCGTTTGTATATCTCGTTGGTCTGCGGTTCGCTTGCCTTACCGTTGAACAATACAACACGACCGGCATAGCCATTGGCTTCAATAAACTCGCGCAGAAAAGCCTGTGTCTTTGTAGATTCTGTGAAGATAAGGGCTTTTCTCTCTGCACCCTGTTCCTGAAGTTTGATAAACGATTCTTCGAGAGCTACGAGCAAGGCTTTCGATTTCGATTCTGATTTAATCGATTTTGCTTTTTCAATGAAGCCATCTATGATTTTGATCTCCTCTTTCAAGCGAGGAATATCTATATCATCGCTATCAGACAGTTGGATTTCATTCGATCTTTTCCTTACCTGTGCTATGCCAAGGCAAGTCTGGTCACTGCTTTCGGCTGCATGAAAATGTTCGTATTCGTCATCTAAAGCCTCGTTTTCGTAAGAGTCCCAATCGTCCTCATCGACAAGGTCTTCTATATAAAGACGCTCCTGTTTTTGGCTTTCAAGCATCCGTTGGAGACGTTCTTTGATATGAGTAAGGGTATAGATGAGTGCGTAGGTAGAAGAAGCCAGAATCTTACGGATAATCATGGTTGTAAGTTTCTTCTGTGCGGCAGGAACACTATAGATGTCGTTTCTACGCAGGAAATCGCTTACTGCCTGATACAGTTGTTGCTCCTCATCTGTTGCATTAAACTTTTGTGTAAGTGGAAGACGATGGGTGTAATTGATATACTCCTTCACATCGCGGCGTAAAGTACGAATATATAGCTTCTCGATACGCTGACGCAGTTCTTTCAGATTGTCTCCTTTGCCATATTGTCTTCTGAAACTTTTTTCACTGCCAAACAGACGGTCGTCAATGATACTGGTAAGACCATATAGCTCCATCAAAGAATTTTGGAAAGGTGTGGCTGTAAGCAACAGTTTCTTTACGCCTGTCAAGGCATCGCGTACATCGGTAGATGTACGGGCAGAAGAACGATAGACATTACGCATCTTGTGAGCCTCGTCTATAACCGCCAAGTCAAAACCGTGAAGCAAGATCTCTTCTTTATATTTTGCCACAAAGTTATAGCTGCATATAATGGCACGCTTGGGACTTAGCGGGTTCCTTCCTTCGCGGCGATAAGCATTAAAGTTCTTGGTATCAAGGATTTCGCCGGGGATTCCGAACTTGTCGAGCAATTCTGCTTCCCATTGTTTGCGCAGAGAAGCCGGACAAACAATCAGAATATTCCTCTTTCCCGTAGCCCAATATTGACAAACTACAAGACCGGCTTCTATGGTTTTTCCCAGACCTACCTCATCGGCAAGAACCACTCCCTTGGAAAAAGGCGATGCAAAAGCAAATAACGCGGCATCAATCTGGTGAGGATTGATGTCGACAGTACTACTTAGCAGTGATTGCGAGAGTGAACCTATATCACCATTTGCTGACTGTCCGTTCAGAAGAGCTGCATAGTATTTTGCATGAAAGCGAGTAATCGCGTTAGCCATTTTCACCTAAAAACTTCCGTCATAGTGTCTCGACTGGCGACTAAACCCTTTGTACACTACGAAGAAGTTCTATTATGTTTTTGCCTATTGGCTTCTGAGTCTTTGTCGAGAAATATCAATTCGCCTCTTCGTAAGAGACGGATATTTGCTACAAATATACTCATTTTCGGTTAAAATTCCCTTTTTTTATGTAAAAACGATTATCAGCAGAGTCAAATGCCAAATGCCGAGTGCTGAATTATTAATTTGCCTGCAAATATTCTCTCGTCTCAATTCAGAATCGTGATGAGGGAAATAGAACGATTATTACAGTCTGCTTAAATGCTGAATTCACGTTATTTTAACTCTTAGAAACTGTTTGAATTTCATTTCGGCTTATTTAACAGAGTTTCTTTCCTTCGTACCTCAGCCATATCAAGCAAAAACTTGTATGGTGTTCGGTTGGCGTCGATTGAGTCTATTTAGACATATTGTCGGCTTTTTCGGACTGCCGCGTTCTTGTTCTGGGTGTTGCGCTGATGTAGCCAAACATAAAACGGACTGCGCCACGGCGCAGTCCGTTTTATGTTTAACCAACAGCTATATTATCTTACCATTACGGTAGCAGCTGTTCCATTGCACTTGACAATATATGTACCCTCAGCAGGAGCTGTGATTGTACCATACGCAGCAGCAACCTTTGCGCCGGTTACGGTGTAGAGTTCAATATACGAATCTGCTGAAGAAGATATGCTGAGCCCTGATACAGTCAAAGCCATTCCGTCAGCCTCTATCTGCTTGATATCGGTAGGATATACCTTGCAGGCAGTGTACTCGTATATATTGGCCTTGGTAGTTGTGGTTCCGTCAATATCTGTCTCCACCATGCAGCTTTCTGTAAGCAGATTATAGGAGTTGAATATGTTTGTAGTAACGGAACCGTGCTCCTCCTTCTCGTTTGTCTCGCCGTTCTCTTCGGAGACGCTCATTTCTTCTTTCTCTATAAAACCGTTGCTGTTACCTACGATCAGATACTTTGTTGTGCGCTTCATTTCGCGTTCAATCTCGGTCCTTGTCAATTTGAGAGTATTGCCGTTGATATCGAAATCGAGCATAGTGCAACGTGAGATATACCAATCATCGGTTTCGTAGTCCCACTCGTAATCGGCATAAGAGTAATACTCCGTATTGTGTGAGATCGCGTCTTCGTTGAATACAAGATACTCATCGTCGTACATTGTACAGGGGTCAACAGGGTATCTGTAGTTGAATTCCACAACCTCTTCCCGGCTATAGTTCTTGTATGAGCCTTCCCACTTGTTGCTGAGTGGATTCCAACTGTAATATGCCTCCATGCGTTCATTGCCTTTACGCAATTCCTCGCTCTTTGAACTGTTTACGGGATTGCCGTTTTCATCGATATAACGCTCTATTCTGGTGAGTGTGCCGTCGGCAGCTACAGTTTCAATAGGAAGACAATATTTGTCGCTGACTTCGAAGGTCTTGCTCTCCCGATTGTATGAGTATGTGATTTGGATGAAATCTTTGGTATTCTCTGTTCTGGATGCGTATGAGATGCTTCCGTCATCTTCGTCATACTCATAATCGGTACACTGATATGTTCCGTTATCGAGCAGTTTGTACTCTGTCATGCTGCCAAGCAGCTCTATGGGTGTCCCGTTGTTGGAGTTCATATAAGCATAGTCGTATTCGTAGACTTTGTAACCTTTGTCGTTGTACTCATATGCCGTCTTGCTATACTTCAGGAAAGGCTGGTCGGGAGCCATAGAGACCTCAATTGTAGTAGACAAGGGCCAACCCTTTTCTGTGAACTTGTAGCTTGCTCTTGCTCTTTGACCGCCATAACTGGTGATAATTTCATAGTCTGTCAAGGGGGTAAGTTTGTCGCCCTCTTTCAGATAGTAGCCAATGCACTCCTCGGACTGATTGGCGCCGATGAGGGTCTTCTTCTGGACTATGGTCTTCTGTACCTTGCCATCTGCACCGTAGTATGTGTACTGTGCGACGTAGTTGCCATCGATTTCAACGGCAGAGGTAAGGACATAGCTGTTGTCGTCATTGTATGTAACACTGCCCATAGGATCACCGTCTGCGTCATACAATGTATGGTTCACAGACTCGTTCACTCCGTCGTATGTAGATGTTCTCCTCAGGATATTGTTTGAAAGCCACTCGCCCTTCTCCTGGTTTTCGATTTGCCATTCGCCGTCGTAGTAATTTTCGCTGCGGATAGAGTAGTTGACCTTGAACTGCTCCTGGAAGCCGCCATCCTCGTACTTCATACCGGTTGCTATTGTGCGGTTGACGGGCACCCACTTGCGGTCATATTCGCCATATTCGTAAAAAGTATATGTCTTATAGTTTGCCTCAGGGGTATTGTCCTGAATTTCGTAATAACTTCCGTAGCAATAGGATAACTCGCCATTGTTGTATTGTTTAATAAGTTCTCCTCTTTTGTTGCCGAAATAGTGTTCCTCTTCACTTTCAAGTACATATCCTGTGCCTTCGTAGTCGGAATATACTCTGTAGGTAACGAAATCGCTGCCGAATGTGCTCTCGCGTTTGGAATATTGCGAACTTCTGCTCTTCAGGATATATTGCTCTGCGGGCTGATACCAGGCATACTCTTCGCTGGAGTAGATGCTACCATCGGAGTTGTAATAGATATCCTTCACGCGGTAGCCGTATTTAAGATCTGCCATATCGTCGTAGTATTGGTGAGCGTAGTCGAAATGCTCCTCTCTTTCAAGATATGGCTCTCCTGTACCTTCGGTTATTCCATATGTCTTGCGGACGGTGAGACGCTTAAACGAATCGATTTCGCGCTCCTCTTTGCTCTCGAAAGACCATTCATCGCTATAGTACGGCTTCATCTCTATAAGTTTCGATGTCCAGAAGTTGAATTGGCCTATTGTATATGTGTACCTCGACTCGTAGGTTCTGGAATCGCTTGCAGTCTTTACCAACTTTCTGTGGCCATACTCATCGTATGTGTATGTAGAGTTAAATTCCTCGTTGCCGTCAACCTTATAAGAATATTTCGAAAGCAGAATAGTGTCGTAGGGGGTATATCCTGCAACATCGTTTTCTATCTGCTGTGCGACTATACGCGCAGCTGTCTCCAATTTTGTTTTCTTCAGCGGTCTCCTGAATTTCGCTGTTGGAGCCACATTGCCGGCTATATTGAACTCCACTCCCGGCGCCTGAGGGCGGGGGACAGAACGTTCGGTACCTGATTGTGCGGTAACCGTGGCAAACGTTGCCATAAGCATCGTTGCCAGACAGAGGTAAAACTTTTTCATACTTTTGCATTTTTTGTTGTTGACGCAAAAGTAAACATTTTTTGTAAGTTCGCAAAATTTTCAGGAATTTACATTCCTCCTCTTGAACCTTAGATTTGCACAATGAAAAATTATACAATATATAATTACTACATTTGCAAAGTGAAGAAGGAAAAAGATGTTTAACCGAAGTAAAGGAAGGCGGAGGTTAACCAACCTCTTCTATGGAATATTTATTTCCATCCCT
>JAZNKR010000115.1:0-33712 GCA_045578665.1 Bacteroidaceae bacterium
TTTAGTTCCCTGTGCATATCTAATACCTATTTTGTTACCATGTTTCTTATACCATGAATATAAAAATTCATTGGAGACATTAGATTTGGGAGTAAAGGCCATACATGCCTGACTTATTGTCGATGTTTTTACTGTTATGGAACATGTTCCACGGACTCCTTCAGCTTCTAGTCCATATATTGCCATAACAAATGTACCTACAGGGAGAATTCTAAGGTTATTGTCCGCAGCTGCTTTTTCTGAAATACGCTCTTTTGTGTCACCTATATAATGCTCTTTCAATTCTCCACTTGTAATCCAATTTACATCACCAATAAAATGTTCTTTCTCCATTCGACTTGGAGTATTTCCAGAATATAGATCAAAGCATTTTCCAATGTTTGAGTCTTTCCACACCTCTTTAAACTCAGGAAATCTCAAATTGGGTACATTAAGGACTTTATTTTTGTTATCTGTGGCCATAATCATTCCTTATGCATTTTCGGTTTCTATATATTTAGGCGAAGCACCATATTTATTCTCAACTTGTTCACTATCAAGACAGCACAAAACTAATAATATAACCTGATATATAGCTATTGCAATCGAGTATACTCCATACTTTAATATGAGAGTCATTGCAAGTTGGTCTTCATAGCCAACAAGATTGTCTTCATTGATTATTGCCATCACAATGTCATAGCAAAGGAACACGATAAAGCCAACCTTTAATAAGGCACCTATTCCCCACCACCATCCGCTACGACCGGAATCATGTAAACGACGAATAGTAAGAGGTATTGTTAACAAGTCAAGTAAACAACCTACAATCGGTGTCAGCACAAATGATACAATATATACTAATAATTGCGTCCACCAAAATTCAGAGCGACGTGAGCGGCCTTTACACTGAAATATCTTACTGGTAGAAGCATTGATTGCATCAGAAAATCCTAAAGACGGAGTTGTTTGTATCATAAACGTTTATAATATTATAAGTCATCAATTGCGTGATTCTTAATCACATTTCCATTTATTTTATCTTTATAAGCAAGCATTACGAAAGTACTGCTTACACCATCATGCTCAATCCAAAGCACAATTTCTCCTTTTTCCGAAGCAAAACGTGTTTCATATTTGCACCGATCAAAACGAACATCATGCATTTTGTCATTATCATCTGTCAGACCATATGAACTTTGGAATTTCTCTACACATGAAGACGGTTTACCATATTTTGTGATGAGCAATTCTTTCAGATGCTTATAGTCACCATATAGGTATTCCCATTGCTCACGTTCTGGAAAGCTAACAACAATTCTTGAAACTAAATCCTTACCAATCAATGTTTCAACATACACAACACATTCTTTAAAACCAGCAAAATCACCACTTAAAATTGCTTGGTCTGCAGTCTTTCGCTCTTTTTTGAAGCCGCTTTTTACCATTCGAGCAACAAACTTATCAAGAGTTCCATCAATTGGAACATTCTTGAATTTCAGATGCGGACTATTTTGCATAGCAAGTTCATCGGCCGATTCATCTATTGAATCAACAGTAGTCTCTTCCACTGATTTGTCGGAATTATTCCCATTAGGATTGAAATTTATACATCCAGTTAGGAATAGAGTGGCAATTATGTAATATAAATACTTCTTCATTTTTTATCTGCGTAAAATTATCATTTTAAATCCAACTTTATTCTTTTGTCGGCTCAAGAATAAGTACAAGTTCTGATTCTGCAATATCACATTTGTCAAACAAGTATCTCAAGCAACGCAATTTACCTTTATTATCGATTGAAGTCCAAAGATATTTGTCTGGTCCTATCATAGTGCAATATTGAATGTCCACCTTTTTAGATGTCCAGAAATAACTTTCTGCATCATACAAGGAATCAACAATATCTGGGTATTTTTCAGAGATGATCGAAACGACTTTTAAAAGCATTCCTTTCCATGTGGTTTCTGTATATTCATAACCAAAAATTCGGAATCCTTTCAATACTCTACTTGTAGGAGAGAATGTTTCTTCTTCCAATGAAACTTCTTCTACAGGTTTGGGTAAAGGTTTGAAAATGGTTGTCGGTAGTGGATATAGTCGCAAGAAAATCTCAACGATTTCAGTACCTCTATTTTCCAGTTCAATATCAGTCCATTTTTGACAAGTAGTAACATTCCTAGTTAAACGATACTTGGAGTCCTTATAGCCAGGAGTAATATTACCATCCACAATCTTTCCATCCCGTTTAATTTCAAATGCCTTATTGCTCAATTCGCTATTGATTCCAGTCAATGTAAGGTTAGCGAATGTATGAAGATATTTCTCCTTTACTATTTCATAGTGATTTCCAAGCATAGCAATCCAATCGGCATTCAATGTCTGTGGCATAATATGCTCAATTGTTGCCATCTTTGTTCTCATATCATTGGCTACATCATTATATTCTCCATGAACAGAGTTTTCCAAGCGTTCAAATAAGAATATCTGAAATGGTTTAAGCATATGGTATGCATCACGAGTTTTAATTGACTCTACAAATTGAGTATCTCTTGGTAACTGATAATTACCATCACGTCGCATGATATGATAGGTTAATATATCAGAGTACAAGTAAGTATTCCCCATTTCAGATGCCGCATATTCATCAATACTCTTTACAACATCTTTATGTAATGCACAAAAGACTTGTGTCAAGGCGTTGGCTGGCATATTACAAACGATACGACGAGCCATATAATTTTCGATCAAATCAATCACCTTAAATATTTCATTCTCTGGTAAATTATTGATTGATGCATACTTCAAGAATTGGATAAAGAATACATTGGCAACATCGGTTTCAATATTACAAATATGCCGTATTTTCTTTGATAGCTTATCAGTTGAAAGTTCTCCTTTTGTTATTTGGCGATAATATTGGGCATAATCTAACATTTCAGCTAGTTCTTCCCTTCTGTCCTTTCCTTCCATATATTTTTTCCATTCAGGATATATGTTGGCGATACGAACCGGACGCTGTAACTGTTGCTTAATAGTTAGATAATCACGCAAAAACATTGTAGGCTGATTATCTGTAGCAGATTCTATCTTCTGCCAGTAGTTCTTGAAGCAGTTTTGTTGTTCCTCTGCTGTAAGAGACATTAAAAGGTAATTGCGTATTTTGTCAGCACCAGTTAATGCTAAACCTGTAGAATTGAGACTCTCAAAAATCAATTGAGGATCATCGTTGCAGTCCAACTCAATTGAAATAATTTGAAGTCTCTCAATGGCATCTAAAAGTTCATCAAAAGACAATCGCTGGGGTACTCTAGTCAGTAAATCATAAAAATGGCGATAATTACGAGTAACTTTTGAATCCTCAATGAAAGTTCCTTCATCCTTAAATATGAGGTCATAGGCTTTCATATCATTTTCAATGGGAACAAGTTTTATTTTTCTATCAGCAGTACTGTATTTTGCCAATAGAAAAACCTCACGTGCCTCACTTAATCGTGACTCATTACTTACAGGCAATTTACCATCTTTTACGGCTTTAATACCAGCCAATAATAAAAGAGAAATTGTTGTCAATCGTTGTTGGCCATCAATCACTAATCTGTTAAAACCATATCCATCAGCAGACGAAGTTACTATCGAACCGAAAAAGTGTGTGGCCCGATTAGATTTGTTAAGCTTAACCAAATCATTAAATAATTGGTCACAGTTTTCCAATAACCAATCATAATTACGTTGGTACACAGGTATAATAAATTGTACTTTATTACCCTCTATAAAACTACTTAATAATGATGCAGTACCTCTCATATTCCAACATTATTCTACAATACCCAACTCACGCAAATACACCTCAATCTCTTTATCAAGTTCGGCACGTTTGCTTTCCAGCTCCTTGATTTCTGCCATTACCGCCTTAATGTCAATAGGTTCTTCCTCTTCAAAAGTATCTACATAACGAGGGATGTTAAGGTTATAGTCATTGTCAATGATTTCTTGCATCGTTGCCAAATGGCTATACTTTTCTATTTCTTTTCGTTCACGATAGGTGTCTATAATCTTCTTGATATGTTCTGGACGGAGCTTGTTTTGAGTTTTAACTTTCTCAAATTCCTTACTTGCATCGATGAAGAGAATATTATCGTTCTCTTCACGACATTTCTTAATTACAATGATACAAGTCGGAATACTTGTGCCATAGAAGATATTTGCTGGAAGACCGATAATTGCGTCTATGTAGTTTCGCTTTTCAATTAAGTACTGACGTATCTTTCCTTCTGCCGCACCACGGAACAATACACCATGAGGAGCAACACAAGCCATTGTACCTCCATCGTTCAAGTGATATATCATATGAAGGATAAACGCATAGTCTGCTTTAGACTTCGGAGCCAGTACACCAGCCTTGCTGAAACGATCATCGTTATTGAATTTTGCAGCAGCACTCCAGTCTGCAGAAAAAGGAGGATTTGCAACAACAGCATCAAACTGCTGGTCGCCAAATGCATCCGCTTCAAGAGTGTCACCATTCTGAATGTCAAAGTCATTGTACTTTACACCATGCAAAAGCATATTCATTCTGGCAAGGTTGAATGTTGTTGGATTCTTTTCTTGTCCGAAAATACAATCTGCCTTGCCACTCTTTGCTGTGCGAAGCAACAAAGAACCGGAACCGCATGTTGGGTCATATACATTCTTCAAGCGGGTCTTTCCTGTTGTTACAATCTCTGCAAGTATCTGACTGACTTCCTGTGGAGTATAGAACTCACCTGCTTTTTTACCAGCACCTGCAGCGAATTGACCAATCATATATTCGTATGCATCGCCAAGAATATCTATATCTCCTGCTTCTTCCAAACCGAAATCAATTCCATTTAGAGCAATGAGTACATCGCTAATAAGTCTGTTTTTGTCATCCGCTGTCTTACCTAGTTTTGGCGAAGCAATATCTATGTCAGAGAATAGTCCACCAAAATCGTCTTCACTATCCTGGCCGATGGTGCTATCTTCGATTTTCTTCAAAGAACGTTCCAATTGAGGCAATATGTTTTCTTTTCGTCCAATTGCGTCGATGATGGTTGAGAAAAGGAAATCAGGTTCAACAAAGTAACCAAGGTTTTCTACACACATAGACTTGATTTCGTCTTTCATATCCTCGTCATCACTCAGCCATACTTTCTGAAAGGTAGTCTCGTCAGCTTCTAGTTCCTCGTTTACATACAATTCAATCTTTTCTGAAAGGTACTTATAAAAGATGAATCCAAGAGAGAAATACATAAAGTCGCTTGCAGACATGTTTCCTCTCAAAGTATTTGCAACAGTCCAAAGCTGATTGCGCAGTTTCTGTTGAAGTTCTTCGCTCATATTTTTTTGTTCTTTTTTTATTCCCAATTAAATGTATTGATAATATCACGAAGCTGATTGACAACTCGTTTAAGCATAGTTGTACGCTCCATCAGCTTTAATCCTTTCTTAGCTTTAATCGCATTCTTAATAATTTCAGGTTTCTCACGTTGCAAGAAGTCATATTCAGAAATATATTTGGTCAGAGCTTCTTCATCTATGCCCTCAATTGTGGCAAGATCGTGAATAGCTCTGCTTCTGGCCATAGATATGTAATTAGTCAATCGACTCTCTAAGTCCATTGAACCATCAGCTTTTGCCTGTTGGAAACCATCTTTGTCATTATCCACGTTCTCACGGATGAAATCATCAATCAGTTTTGACTTACTTCGCATGACAGCATCCTTAATCATGGTGTCAAGGATGGCCTGACGCTTCTGCTGATAGTTGTCCTCATTTGGATTTAGTTCTGCAATCAATTCAAGGATATAGGCAACATTGATAACATCGCTATGCAATAATTCCAGACAGAAGTCAATATCTTCCAACATGCTTTCATTACCATATGGCAATTGTGGTTCTCCAGCAATTGGAGTTGAAGAAGCAGGAGGGTTTATAACGCCAACTGTAATATCAAGATATTTACTCTTGAAATCTGCAAACTCTTGCTCAGTCAAGATAAAATCGGAGTCAGATGGCTCAAAATCCTCGTATATTTGAATTTCAGCATGTTTCTTGATAATTTCTCTGAATGCCAGAACAAAATCACGCTTTTCATACTCACTTTGCAGTGTGTCAATAATTTGAACATTCGGATATTTCTCTTTGAACTTTATAGCCAATTCGTTCAGTTCTTTTTTCACATTCTCATATGGTTCACGAATAATAAATTCGTTTGGCTGATTATTACTGAAAAGCTTGATGGCTGCATCAACATTGCTTTTCAACTCACGGAAACAGATAACTTTACCAAAGCGTTTCTTCTCATTTAAAACACGATTGGTACGACTGAATGCTTGAAGTAGTCCATGATACTCCAAGTTCTTATCGACATAAAGGGTATTCAATTTCTTCGCATCAAAACCAGTAAGGAACATGCCCACGACCAACAACAAATCGAGTGGTTCCATGTCTGCTTTCTTTTTCTTCATACGAAGATTGATGTCATCATAGTATGCGCTGAAATTCTCCGTTGAGAAAGCAGTCCCGAACATTTCATTGTAATCGTCCATAATACATTGAAGTTCATCGGAAGTGACCTTCTCATTTTCAAATCCCTGATTCATGCCTGTCTGACTATCATCTTGGCTTTCATTAGCAGCATACGTAAATACCGCACCAATTTTGATTTTTGGATTCAATGATTTGAAAATCTTGTAATATTTTAAAAGCATTGGCACAGACTGAATGGCAAACAAGGCGTTATATTCTCCGTCGAAAGTAGATTTGTTGAAATTAGTCAAGATAAACTGAGCTATCTCAGTCATTCTCTTTTCATTGAACAGATCAGTATCCTGTTGACCTTTGTAATATTCCACAAGGAAACCAAGTACATTCTCATCAGCAATGGCATCCTTTATAAGATAGCGATGCAGACATTCCCCAAACACTTCAGCAGTTGTGTGGTCTTGCTTGGCATTTTCGGCAAAGATAGGTGTACCTGTAAAACCAAATATCTGAAGATTATTAAAGAACTTCACGATGTTCTTGTGGCAATCTCCAAAATGACTACGGTGGCATTCATCGAATATCATTACTACCTTTTGGTTGCGTACCTCTTGAAGGTGCTTGTTGTAATAATCACGAGTGACAGCACAATTCAACTTTTGAATGGTCGTGATTATGATTTTGCTATCACCACTTAATCGCTTAATCAGTTGATATGTGTTATCTGTATTATCAACAGCTCCTGGTTCGAATGCTTCATATTCTGACTGAGTTTGTGTATCAAGGTCGTGGCGGTCAACAACAAACATAACTTTATCAATACCATCCAATTCGCTTACCAATTGAGCTGCCTTGAAAGAAGTTAAAGTTTTTCCTGCTCCGGTTGTATGCCAGATATAACCATTTTTATTGCTATTCTGGACACGGTCGAGAATTTGTTCTACAGCATAGAATTGATAAGGACGAAGAACCATCAGGCATTTGTCACCCTCATGCAACACAATATACTTGCTTATCATCTTTCCAAGATTACACTTGTCAAAGAAGAAGTAAGCAAACTTACTCAAATCATTGAATGGGATATTTTCGGCATCAGTCCAATTAAATGTGAATTTATATCCGCTATTAGGGTTATTGGCAAAATAGCGTGTATTGACTCCGTTGCTGATTACGAACAATTGGATATAATCAAATAAACCGTGAAACGAAGTCTTGTGATAACGCTGAATCTGATTATATGCTTCTTTCAATTCAACCCCTCTTCGCTTCAATTCTATTTGGACCAAAGGCAAACCATTCACAAGGATGGTTACATCATAACGACATTTCTTTCTGCCTTCTACTGTGATTTGATTAGAAACCTGAAATTCATTTTGGCACCACTTCTGCTTATTGATGAATTCAATCCATACACGTTCGCCATTCTCCAATTGAAAATCTTTAAGGTCACGAAGTTTCTTTGCCTTTTCGAAACGAGTACCTCCTTCAAGATATAGAAGAATCTTGTCGAACTCTTTATCTGTGAAACTTTCACGACCATGCAATGCCAATTCTTTGCGGTTGTGCTTTTCCAACTGCAATTTAAAATTGGCATACAGATTTTCTTCTTCCTTGATGGAAATGCACTCATAACTCATTTCCTGTAAGGTCTTAATTAATCCCTGTTCCAGAATCTCTTCACTCTGTGTAACCATACAAAGTATTTTTATATTGAGGATTTTGAATCCCTAATTATTTAATTTTCAATTCTGCACCAATTGGTACGAAAATGCTTTTTCGTCTATCACCAAAGTTCCTTCAAACCTACACCATTCTTGCGATGGAATTTACTTCGATGGCGCAATTAGTTCTCGTCTATCCACATTTAAAAGAGTGGCGATTTTGTCTAAAGTAGCCAAATCAGGCTGACTGGAGTTGCTACACCATTTGCTGACTGTGCAAGCGGATCTTCCCATTTGTTCTGCCAACCATTTACCTGTCTTTTGCTGTTCAACAAGTACTACTTTGATACGATTAAGATTTGCCATTATTCCCAAATATATTTAATTCTAACGCAAAAGTATTAAATATATTCCAAAATAAAGAATTCTGTGGCTGGGATTTTCCCATCTAGTGCTTTTTCGTATCTTTAAAAGAAAAACATGGCATTATTTAAAGAATACAAGAACAATCTAGACCAAATTGTCAGGAAAAGGGCTAATAATTGGACAATTGCAATCGGACTTCAACGTGTCGATGGGCTTAATGTATCAGACTTCCTTATTCAAGTTGCTCGTCAAGAGATTGAAGGAAAATCACAATGGATGAAGCCCAAATATTGATTGATGAGCATTACGCACAGATGAATTCCAATCGTTCTTCTTATTAAATTGTCCCACTAGATTCGGAGGAGAGTAAAAGAATAACAGAGTACAATAAAGCCAGACGACCAGAATTGTATAAATGATGGTCAATGTTACAACTGGCATGTTGTTGTTTTTATCATCAAGCAAGGTACCCCCAAAGCTATTGTTCAATAAATACTACATGTCCAATGGTATTGAACATGCCCTTCATACTGAACACTACAATATTTTTGAAGTTTACCTCTTTAACTACTTTGTATGAACGACAAACACTACAAGAAAAGCATTTTAACCTCTATTTTTGTAAGAAGGTGGCAAAAATCGGACTTAAAACATGATTGAATGTCGATTTGGCTATTTAGCTATTTAGCATTACCGCCTAAATACTTAGATAAAATTTTCTCGTCTATTTCAATCTTATGTCGCCCATTAGTAGTACGCAAAGTTTTCTTGATAGTTGCAATCGTTGTATTGGCAAACCATTCATTGAATGTATTGAACACGAAAGCTGCGGTTGTATCACCACTCATATTATATGGGTATGCAATATTCCATGCAAAATTCTTCAATGCTATCTGAGTTACGGTAGAACGCTTACTTATGCGAATCTCTGTATTAGATAGCGGCTGGCGATTGGTTAAGAAATATCGAACACATTCACAGATTTGGAAAACTTCAGCTTCATCAAACCCCAAACGAAAAAATGTATCTCGCGTGTATTTTAACATCGCTGTAAGATTCGCATCATCTTTCTGTTCTTTTCGCTTTGCATATTCTTCTTGCTCGCTTTGGTATTCATAATGGAAAAGCTCCCTGCGTTTCTTCAAAACATCATTGTTCTTTTCAGAAGAACCGTATTCCGCCACAGCGCCCATATTGGTGGTCAAGATTGGCCTAGGCTCCCCTTTATATATTATCGGTATAAGCTTCATCACATATCCTACCATAATAATGCTAAGACTATATAGTAGTTTGAGTACAATATAGCAGCCAACCAACACTATTGGAAGATATGCCAATTTTATAGATAGCCTCTCACAAATTCGAAAAGCAACCAACGATGCCAATAGCACCGAGACTAATTCTATTGTCAACTTTTGCAGTGTATATTGTTTCTTACTCATACCTATTTTTGTTTAATTCACATGCAAAGGTATAGATAATTTTCGTAAATAACGAAAGACAAAAATAGGCTAACAGTCTTGTTAATCAGGAGTATGGGAAGCCAAAGGAAAAGAAAGAAGACAAGTGAAAAAGAAATCATAATAAAATGATAACAACTGAAAAGAAATCAAACAAAATTCAGCGCAAGTTAAAGTTTGTTAAATATTCAAGGACGAGTTTTTTTGCTCAAGTCACAATGTTTTTTGTGACTTTTATATGGATTTGCATTATATAAACAGTGTTCGCAAAGTGCAAAGAAGTTAAGCTATAAGTGGCAAAAAATATGGGTTATAGCTCAACCACTCATGGCAACTCAATGATGGATATGGTTCTTTTAGGTCAAATGATGACCGAAAATATGACCGAAAAGTAAATCTGAAGACCAAAACAAATTCGGAAAGAGTCTCTGTAATTGGATATTTTGCTATTTTAAACTGCTAATAGCTTATTTTTATTTTTTTGTATGGCGCTTGCATTATTTATTTGTACCTTTGTATACAAATTGTGGCAATTTTGAATAAGAATATTCTAAAGTTGCATACTATTCGTTATATTTTAACTTGGTTATCAACGTTCAATGTAGGTAACTAGGACAATAATATAGAAAGTGGTACATTACATAACATATAGACAATAAAAGAATGATTGGAAATATTGATAGACTTGTAAAAGAACTATGTAAGCTTCCCAAGGAAATTGGATGGGTTGAATTTAAGCATAACAACTGCGAACCAACTATGGTTGGAGAGGATATTAGTGCCCTTGCCAATAGCGCAACGTTGAACGATCGTGATTATGCCTATATGATATGGGGTGTGGATGATAAAAGTCATGAAATCGTTGGCACTAAAGTTCGTTTACAACTTGCAAAGAAAGGCGAACAAGAGTTAGAGAATTGGCTTCGTTATCTTCTTTCTAAAAATGCTGACTTTGAATTCTATGAAACTGAAATAGATGGCAAACACATTGAGTTAATTAGAATTCACAAGGCACTTAATGAACCTGTTGCATTTCAGAAGATAGACTATATTCGTAGTGGCAGCTACACAAAGAAATTACATGAATTTCCAGTATTCCGCGCTCAGTTATGGGATAAGTTGCGTCATGCCCAATTTGAAGATGTCTGTGTAAAGACCGACCAAAGATATGAGGATATAATTAGATTACTTCAAGTGGATGCATACTTCACCTTACTTAAGATTCCACAACCAGCAGAAAAAGATGCAGTAGTACATTATCTTAATGAGGATGGTATCATTCAGCAACAAGACAATGGTTTATATTCGATTACGAACTTAGGCGCATTACTTTTTGCAAAGGATCTGAACGAATTTGCCAGATTGGGACGCAAGGCAATGCGTGTTGTCCAATACAAAGGCATAAATAGATTGCTGATTCAAAAAGAGGAACCATTTAATCAAGGTTATGCCGTTTGTTTTGAGAATATTGTGCGTTATGTAAATGCTTTATTGCCAAGTAATGAAGATGTAAACGCAGTCCAATTATCAACTACAAGCAAGTTCCCTCTACCATCCGTAAGAGAAGCTATTGCAAACAGTCTAATTCATCAAGACTTATATATAACAGGTACTGCTCCTGTAGTGGAGATATTTGAGAATCGAATTGAGGTGACAAATCCAGGAACTCCATTGGTAGATGTGCTTCGCATTATTGACAATCCACCGAAGTCGAGAAATGAAAAACTTGCTTCTCTTATGCGTCGCTTGAAAATGTGTGAAGAACTTGGCCGTGGATGGGATAGAATGGTATTGGCATGCGAAGCTCAATTCCTTCCTGCTCCACGCATTGAAGTATTCCAGGATAGCACAAAGGTTACTCTATTCTCCGAAATGGAATTTAGTAATATTCCGATGGAAGACAAACTTTGGTCATGTTATCTACATGCTTGCCTAATGTATATACAAGGTGATGCCTTGACAAACAAGTCACTTAGAAATAGGTTTGGCATTCCAGAAACATCATCTAGTAGTTCATCTAGATTAATTAGAGAGGCGATAGAGAAGAACTTAATAAAAGTACTAGATCCCAATACAGCTCCGCGATATATGAAGTACATCCCTATTTGGGCATAGATTTAACTTGCTGGTAACTTGCTAGTAACTTGCCGGAACGGACATAAAAACAATGCAAGTTTTTGTAATAACTTGATAATCAGCGCTTCTTGCTGTGTAGTTTAACTTGCCTGTAACTTGCTGGCAACTTGCTAAGGATTAAATATTGATATAGATATGTTATTTGGTAATAAAATAAAAGAACTAAGAGACGAACAGGGTGTTCTGCAACGCCAGTTGGCCGCACTATTAGAAATAGACACACCGATGTTCAGTAAGATTGAACGTGGTGACAGAAAAGCAAAGCGTGATCAGGTCGTAAAACTTGCTGAATACTTCCATCAAGATGAAAAGAAAATGCTCACCTTATGGCTGGCAGACAAGTTCATTGATGCAGTAAAAGATGTGCAAGATCGTGAATTATGTGTAGATGCGATTATTCTTGCACAAGAAAAAATAATGGCTCAGTAATTGTTGATAATAGATTTATTCCTTTCTTCCGTTAAATGGTATACTGATTATACTATAATTTATGTTACTTACAGAATTACCAGCTTATCTATATTGGCGTGAGGAAGTTCCTCGTAAAGGCGATGGTGCCTTGTTTCATTATACGAGTTTAGAGTCTTTCAAAAAGATTTTGGAGGATTTGACTCTACTACCATCATCCTTTGAAAGACTCAACGACATGAATGAGGGAAATGTTCATAACATGAATCTAAGTCAAAACTTCATGATAATGTATAATACAGATAAATACATCAAGGAGAAATGTCGTATCATCTGTTTTTCTCAAAATTATGATATAAATAGTTTTGGTCAGGAAGGCACAAATCATCCTGCAATGTGGGCACACTATGCGGATAATTCGAATGGTGTGTGTATAGTGATAGACAAAGAGACTTTTATAGCCAAGAACAAAGATATACTTGATAACCATTTCTATAAATTTGAAGATGTGAAATATAGTCTGTCAAATACACCTGATGATGAAAAGATAGATTATGAAGCAAAAACTCCAGAAGAGTTCATTATAAAAAATTGGCAAGACCTTTTCTTTTTAAAACATAAAGACTGGGAAAATGAGGACGAACACAGATTATTCATAATGGATTATGATGGTAAACTAAGCATTGATGGTTGTATAAAATACATCGTTCTTGGCAGAAAACTTTTCCTTGATAATACAAGAATAAAGGAACTAGTAGATATTATTGTGAATCCGTCTTCTATATGCTATCACAAGTTCACTCCGCATTCATTCGCAAGCATGTGTTATAACACACATGGTTATGGCACTATGGATATAGCATTTAAAATTCTTATGATAGTCAAGAATAATACTTCAAACCCTCTATATGCTGATTATGTAGAATGGCTAAATAACGAACAAGGATATGATATTTCATGATAAAATCGTTAGAATCTACGTTTCAACAAAAGAAAGATATAAAGATAAACTGCTCTTAAAATAGCATAGAGATAACATACAAGATGCTTTTGATGAATTTTAGAAACCATATTTGTACCATTAAACGCTTATCTATTTGATTCACAATAGTGTTTATTCGCGGAAAAAACTGCTGATTTCGGACGGTTATTAAAGAGCGGCATCAATTACAAATGAATTGCTGCCGCTTTTTATGGATATAACTATCAAAATCAATTATCTCTTTACATATTTCCCCGCCGCAGAACTTCCATCGACAAAAGTAGCACTTATAATATATGTGTTTCTTCCATCGGGAATGCTCAATGAAACCTCTTTGTCGGCAATGCCATTCTTCTGTGATATTACGGTGCCGTTTGCGCTGTAAATGGTAACACTGCTTATCTCTTTTCCGGAGGTTATGTTACACATCCGGTCGTCAGAGAAAGCCACCTCAACAGTTGTCTCTTCGGCGTCTGTTCCGTTTATGGCGGTGTAACTGTTTTTGGTTATACGATACACGCGCACATCTTTTGCGGGAATGTTGTATGTTATACCCGAATCGTCGTACTCTGCCTCTTTGCTGAACCACAGTTCCTTTATCTCGCCCGCATCTTCGGGGTCTATACCCATTCGTTGGAAACTTACACTACCCTTCTTAGCTTTGGATTTGTCGTAATTGAAAACAGCCACGTAGAAGTACTGCTCTGTGTCTCTTACGAAAATACTCTCTGCCTGCTGCGACGCAGATGGTGTACTGCCATCGATAGGCATGAACGAACCTGTGTTGTTGCGCACATACTCGTTTATATCGGCATTACCCATAATCTGCAATGCACGCTCACGCGAAATTCTCGGATAACCGGGTATGGCTCCACCCTTGAGCCCACTAAGACACAAGTTGTCGCCGAACATATATGCACCTGTCACCATTCCCGACGTGGCGCGTGCGCGGTTCTCGCCGAGCGTTTCGGCACCACCGTGGTTCTGTTTGCACATCACAAGATGGTCGGGGTCGTTGACGGCATAGAGCTTGTCTGTCCACCAACCATGCGAAATTGCGTTTAGCACATATTCCGTCTCCTCTATCTCACTGAAGCGGTCGCATGATACTCTTCGTCCGTGGGCATACTGATAGGGGAAGATAGGAGATATTGATTCTACAATATACATATCGTACAGCTCGGCTGTTTCGAGCAGAATCTTCATTCCGTAGTTATATGCCTGCACACCGGTAGTTATAGTAGAGTCATACCAGCTGTCGCCTTCGATTATACCGTTGTTGAGGAAGTCTGCCTTAACATACTTTACACCCCATGTATTCCACAACTTGAGGGTGTACTCTATGTTTGCCTTTATGGCAGGGTGTGTGGGGTCGCTGGCATATCCTCCGTTGCTCGAAAGACGATAGATGTCGCCATTGACCTTGAGTGCCGCGTCGCGCCATGTGTATTCGGGTATGCCGTTGACACCTGTTCCTTTTACCTTGCTGTCGAGTATCCACTCCCAGATGACGAACGGACCGTAGTAGAATCCAAGTGTCTGGTCGGTACCGAAATACTTCTTACCCTCATGTATGTATGAGCCATTGGAGAAGACCATTGTACCAAGCTCCTTGAGCTGTTCCTGCGAAATGTTGTCCTCGGCAAATGCGTCGAGACTGATGATTGTCTTTCCATCCCTGCCATAGAATCCCTTGTCGTAGAGTTTGTCCTTAATGAATCGGGCTGTTGTCTCTACACCTGTGTAGTTTACAACGGTCTGCATCACTCCCCACGAGTTCCAGCCTATGGGGTTGCCTTTTGTCCATTTGGCAGGTGGTGCAATGATTGCATTGGTGGATGCAAAGGTGTTGAGACCTTCGCGCCAATCGTCGAACATACCTATCATGAAACGTGCCGATGATATTTTGTTACCGGTTATTTTGCCGTGGGCACGTACGTCGCGTGTGTCGCCGTTTGTGAAGCCCGATATGCAACGGAAGCGTGTAAGTTTTTTTCCCTCTGTACCCTTTATGGTAACGGCACTTTTCCATGTATCGTGGTCTATTGAGCCTGCGACAAGTCCGTAACGGCTGGCACCGTCGAACACGGTCGTAACTTCGTGCGATGTTCTCTCAGTGTCGTCGGTGAGGGTATAGTTGTGGTATCTTGTGTGTCCGTCGTTGTCGAAAGGTACCCACACGACACGGTTGGATGAACCTTTGAATGGAGTGCTCTCCGCATCGCTTGCCATTGGCACCATCTGACGCGATTCTACCTGGGTATCCCCCTCTCCCTCCAAGGTTACGGAGGCTATCATATAGGGTTTGTCGCTATAGAATGTGAGCAGATGCTTCATTATCACTCCACTGCGGGTATATGCAAATTGATAGCACTTTCCCGTACCCAATTCATCGGTAACTTCATACGAGGTGATTGTCGGTTTCAGGAATGTACCCGAGCGGATGATGCCTGTACTGCCGCCACCTTTCTTGTTGTACGATACACTTGCATAAGCATTATTGAAGAGCGTTGTGCCGTCGTATGCAATTGTAAGACCTTTTACCTGGTCGCTGTATGTTACACACCATTTACCTTCGGTAAGAGTGAAATCTTCTGCCTTGACAGCTGTCTGACAGACAAAAGCCAACAACAAAGCGATGAATATATTTCTCATGTTTCTTTATGGGTTATTCTTTTGTGCGAAGATACGAAATATTTTCGATATCGGACTATAATATCTATCTGTAACCTAAATATTTGAGCAGACCGCTGCAACCTTTGTCTATCTCCTTGAATGTCTTGTTGAAGTTGCCATGATACCACGGGTCGGAAATATCACCGCCCGAGCACTGCTCTACAGCATCGGGATTTTCAAAATCGAGCAGTTTCCATATTTTGTTATGCGGGTCGAAGCCTGCCACTGCATTCAGATTCCTTATGTTGTATTGCTCCATCACTATTATCATATCATACTCCTGATAATCGTCGCGGGTGATGCGCACGGCGCGTTTCTCCTGGTCGACATGTATATTGTTTCTGCCGAGCTCGTAGAGTGCGGGAGGATAGACACCGTTACCTATCTCTTCGCTGCTGGTGGCTGCCGAACAGATATAGAAGTCCTCTTCGGCACCTGCTCTACGTACTTTATCCTTGAAGATGAACTCTGCCATTGGCGAGCGGCATATATTGCCGTGGCATACAAACATTATTTTTTTCATTGTTCAATCCTATTTTGTTATTATATATTCTGTTCCTATGGAATCATTATCTTTCCATCGACCACCTTTATTCTATCTTCATCGGCAAGCCTGCGTAGCGCTTCGGTCAGTCGTTGCTTGGAGAGGCGCAAGGCATCCAGCTCTTCTACTGCATGCGGTTGCCCGTCGGAGAGGAGATTCAATATTATTCTCAATGTCGCATCGTCAGGTGCCACATTCAATCGGTCGTGGTTCCTCTTTTTGCACACATCGCACTCACCACATTCACAGCTGTCCTTCTCGCCGAAGTAGGCAAGAAGCGTCCTGCTGCGACAAGTTTCACTGCTTTGGGCATAGCCGATGACAGAGTTTATGCGTTCTGAGAAAGCGGCTTTCCTGTCGTCGTAGACCTCTTTTTCGAAACGGAGTTCTTCGGGCAACACACGACGTTGAGTGAAGGTGATAATGGGTGTCTTCTTCGAGGGACGATACAGTATTATCCTTCGGCACGAGAGCGATGTCAATATCTCATATATCCTGTGTCGGCTGATACCGGTGAGTTTACTGAGCAGACACTCGTCAATGTAGACCTGCTCGCTGAAGAGTCCGCAGTAGTTGCGCAGAATTACTGTCAGCAGTTTTTCGGTTTCCCTGCCACCTTCGTTTATTTTGTAGAGTTCGTCGCGGTCGACTATGAAGTGTATGCTCGATGCATACTCCATCTCCTCGACATATTCGAGATAGCCCATGCGGGTGAGCAACCGGAGGGCACTGTCTGTCTGCAGTGTCTGGAAATGGTATATGCGGCAGAAGTCTGTCAACGAGAACTCGAAGGTGCAGTTATATCCGTCGCCCAGCGCCATTTTGTAGTAGTAGCATATATGTTCGTAGATATTGCGTATATACTCCTTTTCGGGATAATTGTCCGAGATACGTCTCTTCAATGTAGCGCTATCGTTTCTGTTGTAGAGCGCCACGGCATATGCACGGTTGCCGTCGCGTCCTGCGCGCCCCGCCTCCTGGAAATAGGCTTCGATGGAGCTGGGGAGGTCGGTGTGTACTACCAGCCGGACATCGGGCTTGTCAATGCCCATGCCAAAGGCATTTGTTGCCACCATAATGCGCGACTTGCCGCTTTTCCAACGCTCCTCGCGTTCATCTTTGGCGATGGCACTCAGTCCGGCATGATAGTATTCGGCAGTGTAGCCCTTCTCCATTAGGAACTCGGCTACCTCCTGCGTCTTTTTACGGTTCTGTGTGTAGATTATGGTTGAGCCCGCTACACGGTCGAGTATATGGAGCAGTTCTTTCTCCTTGTTCTCGGTGTTGCGTACTATATATGAAAGATTCTTGCGCTCGAAGCTCATGCGGTGCACACACTTTCCTTCGCGGAACGCAAGCTGCTCCTGTATATCCTTCACCACTTCGGCAGTGGCGGTGGCGGTGAGTGCAAGCACCGGTGCTGCGGGGAAGAGTTCGCGTATACGCGATATTTCGCGATAGGCGGGGCGGAAATCGTGCCCCCACTGCGATATGCAGTGTGCCTCGTCGACGGTTATCATCCCTACGTTGACACGAGCTATCTTTTTCAGGAATATCTCGGACGACAGACGTTCGGGCGAAACATAAAGAAATTTGTAGTCTCCGAAAATGCAGTTCTCGAGAGCGGTTATTATGTCGGCATGCTTCATGCCCGAATAGATGGCTGCTGCTTTTATATGACGGCTTCTGAGGTTGGCTACCTGGTCTTTCATCAGTGCCACGAGAGGGGTTATGACCAGACACAATCCGTCGGCGGCGAGAGTGGGCACCTGGAATGTGATGCTCTTGCCGCCACCCGTCGGCATCAGTCCCAACGTGTCGTGCCCTGCACCTATTGAGGTAATAATCTCTTCCTGTATTCCGCGGAAATGGTCATAGCCCCAATATTTCTTGAGTATGGCGGTGTATTTTTCTATCGGTGTCCTGTTATTTTCCATTAGACTTAGGACGTATGCTCTCTATCTGCAACTGCACCTCTCCATATTTGTATATGTTGTCTTCGAGTGTGTAGCAGATGTCGAACGACTGCTTCGACTTGATGTAACGCGCCTGCTCGCTCTGACCGAAGGCTATACCGTTGATGACATTGTTCGATTTATTGTCGACAAGTTCGAGCTTTATATGCTCCTGACGACGGCCAACAACCTTGCTTGTGCCATAGTCGTAGACATTGTATGTGCAGAATATGGGCTTGGGATTGTCGGGACCGTGAGGGGCAAACTTCTTCATATCGCTGAAAAATTTGCGGGTTATATCCTTGAAGTCCAGCACAGCCTCTATCTCTATTATGGAGTCGGTCTGTTCGGGGCGAATATTCTCTGCCACATATTTTTCGAACTCCTCTTTGAAGGCAGGGATATTCTTCACCAGCAACGAGAAGCCGGCTGCGTATGTGTGTCCGCCAAAATTCTCGAGAAGACCGCGGCAATGCTCCATCGCCTTATATACATCGAAGCCGGGAACAGAGCGTGCCGAACCGGTAGCCTGATCGCCGGTGCAGGTGATGACCACTGCAGGGCGATGATAGTCCTCAGTCAATCGCGAAGCCACTATGCCAATGACACCACGGTGCCACTTTTCGTTGAATATCACTATCGCACGCTTCTCTTCGAGATTCTCGAGGCTGTCTACTATGCTGTTTGCCTCTTCTGTCATTATCTTGTCGAGATCCTTGCGTGCCTCGTTGAATTCATTTATGCGCTCGCTCAAAGTCATAGCAGAGCCGTAATTGTTTTCCACCAGCAGTTCCACAGCTGCCTTTCCTTTTTGTATGCGACCTGAGGCATTTATGCGCGGACCTATCTTGAAGATTATGTCGTTTATAGTTATCTCCTTGTCCTTGAGACCACATGTCTGTATGATCGCCTTGAGTCCGGTACTCGGATTGTGGTTCAGCTGCTTGATGCCATGGTAAGAGAGTATGCGGTTCTCGCCCATGTTGGGTACGAGGTCGGACGCAATGCTCACTGCCACAAGATCGAGCAGAGGATAGAGATTTTCGGCGGGGATATTGTTGTCCATCGCAAATGCCTGCATGAACTTGAAACCTACTCCACATCCCGAAAGATGCTGGCAGGGATATGTCGAGTCGGGACGTTTGGGATTGAGAATGGCGACGGCGCAAGGCATCTCCTCATCGGGCACATGATGGTCGCACACGATGAAGTCTATCCCTTTGGATTTGGCATACGCAATCTCGTCGATTGCCTTTATACCGCAATCGAGCACAATCACCAATTTCACACCGGTTGAATTGGCATAATCTATTCCGCGCCTCGATATTCCGTAACCGTCCTCGTTTCTGTCGGGAATATAGTAGTCGATGTTCGAAGAGAACTGTTGCAGGAACTTATATACAAGAGCCACTGCCGTAGTGCCATCGACATCGTAGTCGCCGTAAACGAGAATACGCTCTTTGCGTCCCAACGCTTCGTTGAGCCTGTCTACCGCCGTACGCATCTCCTTCATCAGGAAAGGGTCGTGCAGATTGCTCAGTTTGGGACGAAAAAACTGTTTTGCTTCCGAAGCTGTCTTTATACCACGCTTCAGTAGCAGGTTGCATAATATGGGACTCATGTCCAACTCTTCCGCGAGGCGCTCCGCTGCTTCTTTCTCAAATTTCGTCGGAGGTTGATAATTCCATTTCTGACCCATGATATTATAGTTTCTTTTTTATCGTATAATTAGCTATATCGCTGTTTCTCAACAACGTGCATTGTCAATATGCTATTCGTCGGGCAATTTAACCCAAATTCAATTTGTAAAGTTATAAAAAAAAGCGCTAAAAAACGGGGAGTTTTTCGAAATATTTCGAAAAACTCCCCGTTTTTATACTATTTAAACAATAGCCCGGTTTATTTGATACCGAGTTTCTTGCGGATAGCTTTAGGAATAGCGTTCTTGTGAACAACGATGTTCATAGTCTTGTAGCGAACGAATGCCTTTGAAGCATAGTAGATGCCTTTGTAAGCACCACCTTTACCCCATGAGTTCTTCACCATGTAGTATTCGTTGCCGAGCTGGTCCTTTGCGATACCGTAGATCTGCATACCGTGATCGTCTGTTGTCTCCCAGTTGTCGTATGCTGCCTGACGCTCCTCCTGTGTAACCCACTTCTGAGGCTGGGGTTTTGTGTGGAGCTTCTTCTGCGATGCGGGAAGATTCAACCAGTGAGCCATGTCAGAGCCGCTCATCTCCTGTGCCTTTGCCTCGTCGGGAAGTGATGCCACGCTGTTGTTGAATGCGGGACTTACGTCGCTACCCCATGCAATTGTATAACCCTCTTTGATTGCATAGTCGAATACCTCCATGAACTCATCCAAAGGAAGGTTGTAAGACTGTGCCCAACGCCAGTTGTCCTGAATTTCGAGTACAAATGAAGAGTAGAAGGGATGATGTGTGTAAGATGTCAAAGAGATATAGTCATCTGCATTCAGACCCATTGACTCGTAGAAAGACTGGGGTGTGTACTCAACACCTTTGTAAGTGAATTTCTCGGGGCGTTTGCCAAGATAGATGTCGTGGATAGCCTCGATGGTCTTTTTCCAGAGAGGTTTGCCGTCTACACCCATCTGAAGGCTTTTGCTCTTACCCTCTGCGATAGCTGCAACAACAGCACCGCTTACTGCTGAAAGCTCTCCGTGGTTGCTGAGTGTGTCTCCATACATTACACCGGGACGCATCTCTTCCTCGGGAACAAGACCGAATGTCTTCATACCGTAGATTACGTCATAGAAAGAACCGCCCTGTGAGAACGAAGCGTCGCCATGTGTGCGCACTGCCTTGTCTGCACGGTCGATGTAGGTGTTGTAAACGATGAACATTTCGCTGAGGTCATACTCACCCTTACCCATACGGATAAGCTCAGACTCGATGAAACCGAGACTTGAGTAGCACCAGCATGTTCCTGCACGGCTTTGGTCCTTAACACTTGTAATGGGGTTCTCTTTTACTACTGTAAATTCAAAACCCTCTTTGTTCTCCTGAGCGAATGAGCCCAGAGAAAGCAGCGCTGCAGCTGCCAAAAGGAATGTTTTCTTCATGTTGTTTATTCTAAATTATTTGAATTTTTCATTGCTTCACTGATGAGTGCCTCAAGTTCCTCGGCAAGTTCGGGATTGTCCGCTATAATCTGCTTTGTACGGTCACGACCCTGAGCCAGCTTGGTATCGTTGTAGCTGTAGAACGAACCGCTCTTCTTTATCACACCGTACTCCACTCCGAGGTCTACAATTTCGCCTGAGCGTGAGATACCTTCGCCGAACATGATATCGAACTCGGCTTTGCGGAAAGGAGGAGCCACCTTGTTCTTGACAACCTTCACTCTCACCTGGTTACCAATCGCATCCTCGCCGTCCTTTATCTGTGTTACACGACGTATATCGAGTCGGACAGAGGAGTAGAATTTCAGAGCATTACCACCGGTTGTTGTTTCGGGATTGCCGAACATGACGCCTATCTTCTCGCGCAACTGGTTGATGAAGATACAGGTTGTATTTGTCTTGCTTATCGCCGATGTGAGCTTACGCAACGCCTGCGACATGAGACGCGCCTGAAGTCCCACCTTATTGTCGCCCATCTCACCTTCGATTTCTGCTTTGGGAGTGAGGGCTGCAACCGAGTCTATCACTATGATGTCTATCGCAGATGAGCGTATGAGTTGTTCGGCAATCTCCAATGCCTGCTCACCGCAATCGGGCTGGGAGATAAGCAGATTATCGATGTCGGCACCAAGTTTCTGTGCGTAGAAACGGTCGAATGCGTGCTCGGCATCTATGATGGCTGCTATTCCTCCGTTCTTCTGCGCCTCGGCGATTGCGTGTATTGCAAGGGTTGTCTTACCAGAAGACTCGGGACCGTAAATCTCAATTATTCGTCCTCGGGGGTAACCACCCACACCAAGTGCGTTGTTCAGAGCGATAGAACCGGTAGGTATCACATCCATCTCCTCAACGCTGTCGTCGCCGAGTTTCATGATAGAACCCTTACCGAAACTCTTCTCAATCTTGTCCATTGCCGCCTGCAGAGCTTTAAGTCTCTCAGATGCGGTTATATTTTCCATTTCTTCTTTCTTTGCCATTATTGTCTGGTTATTTGCAAATTAAAGTTCAAGATCCTTGTCAAACTCCTCGTGCCAGGGCAGACCTTGCTTATTGAGCTGCTCCATGAAGGGGTCGGGATCGAACTGTTCCACATTCCACACACCGGGTTTACGCCACAATCCCTTCATAAACATCATTGCTCCAATCATTGCGGGGACACCGGTGGTGTAGCTTACGCCCTGCATTCCGGTCTCTTTGTATGCTGCCTGATGGCTACAGTTGTTGTATACGTAGTAGGTGCGCTCCTTGCCATCCTTGATACCGCGGATGCGGCAACCGATTGATGTTTCGCCCTCGTAGTTCTCGCCGAGGTCCTGGGGATTGGGAAGGACTGCCTTGAGGAACTGCAAGGGAACAATCTTCATTCCGTTGTAGTCTATCTCGTCGATACGCGCCATGCCGATGTTCTGTATCACACGCAAGTGTGTGAGATACTCCTGACCGAATGTCATCCAGAAACGTGCGCGCTTTATTGTGGGGAAGTTCTTTGTGAGCGATTCGAGCTCTTCGTGGAAGAGAAGATACGATTCGCGGGGACCTATATTGGGATATGTGATAGGCTGATGTATCTCAAGAGCTCCTGTCTCTACCCATTTACCATCCTCGAAGTAACGACCGTTCTGTGTTATCTCGCGAATGTTGATTTCGGGGTTGAAGTTGGTGGCAAACGCCTTGTGATGGTCGCCTGCGTTGCAGTCTACGATATCAAGGTAGTGTATCTCGTCGAAGTGATGCTTTGCTGCGTATGCTGTGTAGACTCCGCTCACACCCGGGTCGAATCCGCAACCGAGGATCGCTGTGAGACCTGCTTCTTTGAATCTCTCATGGTATGCCCACTGCCAGCTATACTCGAAATGTGCCACGTCTTTGGGCTCGTAATTGGCTGTATCGAGGTAGTTTACTCCACACTGCAGACATGCCTCCATGATTGTGAGATCCTGGTAAGGCAGAGCAACGTTGATTACAATCTCGGGCTTGAAGCTGTTGAAAAAGGCAACCAACTCTTCTACATTGTCGGCATCTACCGCGGCTGTCTTTATATTGGGATTGCCGATGGCCTTTACTATCGCATCGCATTTGGAGCGTGTGCGGCTTGCTATCATTATTTCTGTGAAAACATCACTGTTCTGAGCAACTTTGAATGCTGCAACTGTGCCGACGCCTCCGGCTCCGATAATTAAAACTTTTCCCATTTTTGTTTGTTTTCTAAGTGTTAGATGATAAGGAATATGTTTTTACAAGAAGCTGTTTTAAATACAGACTACTGCATTTTATCGCAAAGATAGTATATTCTATCGGTAAAAACAAATAATGACAGGGACGATAAATCGCATATATTTGAAATTTAGGGATAAACCCATAAAAATTATGGCGAGCTCTTGAATACTCAAGAGCTCGCCATAATATCTGATTTAACTTTACTTTCTTATTTAAGCGCGAATGTCTCCTCGCCCTCTGCGTCGAAAGAGTAGATTTTGTCCTCGCGAAGCAACCAGCCAAGACCTAAATAAAGTTCTTTTTCTTTCAATTTCGCAGCAGTTTTGATCTCTTTAAGTGTCATACCTTCTGAACCGTTAAGTGCATTCCAAATGCGACCTGCAATTTCTCCAGCCTTTTCTGTCATCATAATTTCGTTAATTTAAATTTAATGTTTTGATTTTCGGGCGCAAAGGTACTGTTTGTTTTTCAAATAGAAGTTTTTTACTATAAAATATTAATTATTTTTAACTATAAAAGTTAACATAACAGACTTTTTTGCTAAAAACGTACAATCTCACCCATCTGAGTCATTGTAAATGCACTAATGTTATCGTGTTACAGTCTCCGAGACATCACTCTTCGAATCTGATTCCGGAAAGATACTCTTCCCATATTCGGGCAGCCTCCTCTACCATCTTCACACAGGGGCGTTTTTTGAAATATTCAGCTGTGCGTGCCTCCGGAGTAGGCGGCGTAGGAGCATCCTTGGCAAGCCCAAGAAGTTCGGCACATATTGTGGAACCGTTGCGACGCTCAAACTCGCGTGCAAGCATCTGCACCACCTTGTAGTTATTCTCTTTGCCCTCGCGGTTCTTGCCCTCGGTGCATCCGGTCTCAAGCCCGGCGAGCATAAAGAGCCCACATGCAGCTCCGCAGGTGCGGCGCATGCGACCAATGCCGCCACCGAACGAAGCAGCCATTCTCAACGCTTGTTCACGTGTAAAACCATAATCCTCGGCATATGCGGCTACAACTGCCTGCGAGCAGTTATAGCCTTCCTTGAAGAGCGATACTGCCTTATCTATTTTACTTTCCATAATTATCCAATATTAATCTATAAGTCCACGACTTCTGAGCAGAGCCTGGGGATTGGGGTCGGCTCCGCGGAATTTACGGTACTGCACCATCGGGTCTTCGCTACCGCCCATCTCAAGAAGATGTTTGAAGGCTTTCGCTGTAGCAGGATCGAAGATTCCGCGCTCCTTGAAGAGTTCAAATGCATCGGCATCGAGAACCTCCGCCCACAGATAGGCATAGTAGCCTACGGAATATCCGCTGTTGAATATATGCGCGAAGTTGCAGGTGCGGTAACGGTACTCTATTTCGGGAATAAAACCAATCTCGGCACGCAGTTGCTTCTCGAATTCGTTGCAGTCGAAGTCGGTGTAGTCGGTCAGACTGTGCATCTTCATGTCGAGGAGGGCAGCCGCAACAAGTTCGGTTGTCTCGAATCCCGAATTGAAGTGCGATGCCTTTTTGATTTTCTCTATCAGGGCGGCGGGGATTGGTTCGCCTGTCTTGTAATGCTTTGCATATTGCATGAGCACTTCGGGTTCCATTGCCCAATGCTCGTAAATCTGGGAGAAGAGTTCCACAAAGTCGTGCTTCACGTTTGTACCGCTCACCGAAGGATAGTGGGTTCTTGTCATCATGCCGTGCAGCGCGTGACCGAATTCGTGGAAGAGTGTCAATGTCTCGTCTATATTGAGCAGAGAGGGGGTATCGCCCGAAGCGGGAGTGAAATTGCATACATTCACTATCATCGGACGCACATTGTATCCACCGAGATCTATCTGGTTGACGAAGTTTGTCATCCAGGCTCCCGAACGTTTAGATTTTCGGGGGAAATAGTCGCCGTAGAATATACCGAGGTGTTTCTTCTCCTCGTCGAGTACCTGGAACACCTTTACACTGTCATTGTAGATGGGTATATCGTTCCGGGGGACAAAGCTGAGTCCGAAAAGTTTTGTGGCGCAGTCGAATGCTCCGTCGCGCACATTGTCCAATTGGAAGTATGGTTTGATTTCATTCTCGTCGAGCGAATACTTTGCCTTGCGCAATTTCTCCGTGTAGTACATCCAGTCCCAGCCTTCGAGCTTGAATTTTCCACCTTCGCTGTCGATGAGTTTTTGCAATTCGACAGCCTCCTCTTTGGCGCGTTTGATGGCTGCTGACCAAATATCCTCCATCAGTTTGGTGGCAGCCTGCGGGGTCTTTGCCATCTTCACATCCATCTTGAAATCAGCATATGTGTCGAAGCCCAACAGACGGGCTTTCTGCAGACGAAGGTCGAGAATCCTGCGGATAACATTCTTGTTGTTGTATCTGTTGTCGTTGTCGCCACGATTGTAGTATGCCTTATAAATCTTTTCGCGCAGATGGCGGCTGTCGGCATACTGCAGGAAGGGGATGCAGCTGGGTTTGTCGAGAGTGAAGAGCCATCCTTCCACATTTGCCTCTTTCGCCGCATTGAGTGCTGCCTGACGCACTCCTTCGGGGAGACCAGAGAGCTCTTTCTCGTCGGTAACAATAAGTTTGAACTCTTTTGAGTCGGCAAGAAGATTGCTGCCGAATTCAATTGAGGCGAGCCCCAATTGGGTGTCAATATCGAGCAATATTCTTTTGTCCTGAGCATCAAGCAGCGCTCCTCCACGTACAAACTCCTTGTAATAGTTTTCGAGCACTATCGACTGCTCCTCTGTGAGACCGAGCGACCCGCGGCTGTCGTAGAGTGTGCGAATGCGACTGAAGAGCGTGTCGTTCATGAAGATGTAACCGCTAAGCTCTGTCAGTTTCGGTGATATAGCATTCTCTATCGAGAGCATTTCGTCGTTGGAGTCGCTCTCGTTGAGAGTAAAGAATATGCTGCTTACATTGTCGAGCAGGCGTCCGCTGATTTCGAGGGCGTCTATGGTATTGGCATATGTAGGTGCATCGGTGCAATCTATAATCTTCTGTATGTCTGCTCTTTTTTCGGCTATCGCCTGCTCGAAAGCAGGCAGGAAGTCCGAGGTTTTATAGAGTCCGAATTCCGGCGCACCGAACGGTGCACTGCTTTCCCTGCATAGAGGATTTGTACTCTTTTCGGCATTGCTGCCACTACATGAAGTGATTGTAAGCATGGATGTTAGAATGATAATTAAATATACTGCTCTGTTTTTCATGATAGAAAGGGGTTATTCATATAACTTATAGGTAGTCCTTAGCACACGGAACTCTGTACGGCGGTTGAGCTGGTGGCATATATCCTGCTGTTCCTCGCTTTCGAGGGCATTGATGAACTGTTCGGTGAGGATGTCGTTCTCCTTGAGGAAAGGATATTTCTCGGTAAGTTTTTTGAGCACCGTCTTGGGCTTGCTCTCGCCATACCCTTTTGCCACAAGACGCTCGGCATCGATGCCATGCTCTATAAGATATTCTACAACCGCCTCGGCACGTTTCTGCGAAAGACGTTCGTTGTATTTATCTTTTCCGCGGAAGTCGCAATGCGCACTCAGCTCAATAGTAACATTGGGATTGTTCTCGAGTAAAACGACAAGTTCGTCGAGCGAGGCTGACGACTCGGGAGTGAGCGTAGCCTTGTCAAATTCGTAGAAGATATTGTCTATCAACACAGGACGCGTGATTGATGCAAGTTCGAAGTCGAGCTGATAATCGACGCGACCCGTCTCTTCGGTGGTCTTCAGCTGCTGCATCGCGTTCAGATGCCCTTTGCAGGTTCCAAGCAACACATACTCTACACCGGGGTTCACACGTGTGGAATATGAACCATCCTTCATCACTCCGAACGAAGCCTTTGAACCGTCGTTGCCTATCATGTGTATGACACCTTCGGGAAGCTCGTAGCCATCTTTTTCGTAGAGCCATCCGCTGAGCATGTGGACGGTTTCGGGCAGATAGAATGAGTATATGTGGTCCCATCCGCGTGCATCGTTCCTGTTCGAGGAGAAATAGCCGCGATAGAGATTGGGGGCAAATGTTATTCCGAAATCATCGGAATTGGAGTTCACCGGAGCCTTCATATTGGAGACCTCGTATAGGCTGTCGCTTATCTGTTTGGCACAGAATATATCCAGCCCTCCCATACCGGGATAGCCGTTGGAAGAGAAGTATAGGTCGCCGTAGGGACCGAAAGCGGGGAACATCTCGTTTCCCTCGGTGTTTATGCCACTGCCCAGATTCTCCACTATTCCGTTCTTGGCTGCGTTGCCGCCTATGTAGAAGCGCCAGATGTCGAATCCGCCCTGCCCTCCTGCCATATCAGAGGAGAAGTAGAGCCACTCACCATCGGGCGACACTGCAGGATGGGCATACGAAGAGAGTGTGTCGGAGGATATTTTCACCGGCTCGGGCTTTCCCCATGTCGCATCCTTACGTGGACTGCGATAGATTGCCGCAAAACGCGGGAACTGTTCGTCGGTAACACAGCGGGTGAAATACATCATCTTGCCATCGGGGGTGAAGGCGCATGCTCCATCCTCGTATCCGCTGTTTGTCTCGCCCTGTATCAGTTCGGTCTTCTGCCATTTGCCTTTGTCGTTGCGTTTGGTGAGGAACATATCGGCACATTTTTGTCCTGTTACACCGCTGATGTCGGTGCCGTTAGCCTCTTTGCGGGTGGAGGTGGTAACAATCATCGTTGTGTCGCTACCTACATACATCGGGCAGAAATCGCTGCGCAATCCGTTGAGTTCGGTTGCCTTCTTGACAATGTATCGTGTGGGATTCTTCTTCCATTCGAGCGACTGGTTGGCTGTTTCGAGACCGATACGTGCAAGCCTGTCCTCGCCATTGATGGCAAGAAATGTCTCGTAGCTTTTTGCTGCCCCTTTGTAATCGCCTGTAACAAGAAGGGCATCGGCAAGATGACGGTGGGCGAGCGAATCGGGATAGTTGTATCTTATCGCATTCTTGTAACTGCCCATAGCGCGGGCTGCGTTATTGGTCTTGCGATAGCACTCTCCCATTTTCCATGCCACTGCACCACGTTTGGCTTTCTCCTTTGTACTTATCTTACGGTAAGCTTTCTTGTATTGTTTTGCAGCCTCGACGTATTCGCATATAGCATAGAACTGGTCGCCTTTACGTATAGCCTTGTCGGTGCTGCACGAGAGGAGCAGCACAAGCATAATCAGCAGTATCGATATGTGGGAAATATATCTCATCATTATAATAACTGACAAAGAGGCTCTTTATTATGCTAAAGGGAGGAAAAAATTGTTCAGTGAAGAACCTCCCTTCAGTTTCTACGCAGCGTCAATGTGTCTGTTACCGTTGCGGGGAGTTCGTTGTCGTAGTGTGTTACCATAATCAGGGTCTTGTCGCGACGGCGACAGAAGGCTTCGATAATGCGTTTTACCCTGCGACGGTTAAAGGTATCAAGACCGTGCAGAGGCTCATCGAGGATAAGCAGTTCGGGGTCCTTGACGAATGCACGCGCCAAAAGACAGAGACGTTGCTCGCCACTCGACAGTTGCATGAAGCTTTTGTCCTTGATTGCAGCAATACCGAAGACATCCATCCACCATTCGCAGATGCCCAACATTTCGGGATGGGGACGGCGATAGAGTCCTATCGTATCGAAGAGTCCGCTCGCCACTATCTCTATGGCAGGCATATCCTTCATATAGGCACGGTGCATTTCGGGGCTCACATAGCCTATATGTTTTTTTATCTCCCAGATGCTCTCTCCTGTACCTCGCTTGCGACCGAAGAGTGAGATGTCGCAGGCATATGCCTGCGGATTGTCGGCACACACAAGACTGAGGAGTGTAGATTTTCCCGAGCCGTTGCTTCCACGAAGTGCCCACACATCGCCACGGCGCACAGTCCAGCACAGGTCCTTGAGGATGACACGTTCTCCATAGCGTATATTGACATTGTTGAAGCGTATGACCTCTTCCGATATATAATTTTCGTTGTTGTATGGCAGTTCGGCTATACGTCTGTCGATATCGGCAAAAAGTTCCACTTCACTTTCACGTCTTTTGGCATCGGCTATTGCATAGCGCTGTCTATACTCTTCGAGTGTGAGTTTCTCTCCCACCACTCCATCGGCAACCGTAACGACATGGGTGATGAAATCGGGAACGTCCTCCATCATGGAGAGTATCAGCACCACCTGCAACGACTCGCTGTGCGCAAGTTCTTCGAGCAATTGGTAGAGCTGGCGGCGGGTATCTGCATCGAGTCCGATGAAAGGGTTGTCCATCATCAGCACACGGGGCGACGAGGAGAGATTGTGCACAAGTTCCATCTTGCGAAGCTCGCCACTGCTCAGGTGTACCACCTTTTTGGCAAGCATCGGCTCAATGTCGAACATGCGGAAGAGTTTTTCGCGCACAGCACCGTCGGGTATGGCATTGAGGAAATCACCCACCTCGGGGACATCGTCCTGTTCCGTCTGGTTCCAACGCATCTGATAGCAGTAGTAGAAATCGGAGGTTCCGTAGGTATCCCTGAATGTGATGTACTTTATGTTCTTGTAGGCAAAATTTGTGGCAGCCGGACTGAAATCATATTCGAGCCTACCCTCGCGCAACAGGAACTTACCTGTGAGCATATCCACAAGCAGACTCTTTCCCGCACCGTTGGGAGCCACAATGGCGATATGCTCGCCATCGGAAAAATCGACCGATGCGGGAGCATTCAACCTCACAAACGGGTTGCGTGCCACAGCATCGGTAAGTTTTATAATAGATTGTTTATCATTCATTGTCAAGCGGACTATACATTCTTCATTGTAAGACTTATGCGACGACGCTTAAGATCGACATCGAGCACCTTCACCATAACCTGTTGTCCCAGCTTCACTGCTTCGGAAGGCGAGGAGATAAATTTGTTTGTCAACTGCGAAATATGCACAAGACCATCCTGATGCACACCAATATTCACAAAGGCACCGAAGGCTGTAATATTAGATACAAGTCCCGGAAGTACCATTCCCGGCTTAAGATCCTCAATCTCATGCACCGAAGCATCGAAAGAAAATTCCGTAGCCTGCTCACGCGGGTCGAGTCCGCGCTTGTTGAGCGCATCCATTATGTCGGTGAGCGTTGGTATTCCCACATTGCCGCCCACATAGTCGTTGATGTTGACACGTGCCCTTATCTTTGCGTCAGCGACAAATTGGGCGAGCGACACTCCGCAATCTGCTGCCATTCTCGACACTATGCCATAGGATTCGGGGTGTACGGCTGTCGCATCCAAAGGTTCACTGCCTCCGAGCACACGCAGGAAGCCTGCCGCCTGTTCAAATGCTTTATTGCCCAGACGCGGCACCTTGAGAAGTTCCTTGCGGCTGCGGAAATCCCCGTTTGCAGCACGGTAGTTCACTATATTGGAGGCAAGCACCGGCCCCAATCCCGAAATATGTGTCAGAATCTGCTTGGTTGCGGTGTTCACATTCACGCCCACCATGTTTACACAACTCTCCACAACTGTGTCGAGGCGCTCTTTCAGTTTCGTCTGGTCGACACTGTGCTGATATTGGCCTACACCTATCGAGCGGGGTTCTATCTTTACAAGCTCGGACAACGGGTCGATGAGTCGGCGACCTATGGATACCGCTCCGCGCACTGTAACATCCTCGTCGGGGAACTCCTCGCGTGCCACCGCCGATGCAGAATAGACCGACGCGCCATCTTCGTTGACCACAAAAATCTGCGGCGAAAGCCCAAGCCTGCGCACAAACGTCTCGGTCTCCCTACCTGCCGTACCGTTACCTATTGCAAATGCCTCTATCGCATAGTCGCGCACAAGAGATTCTATCTTTGCGGCAGCCGCCTCGCGGTCGTTCTGAGGAGGATGGGGGTAGATTACTGTATGGTGACAGAGATTGCCTTGCGAGTCGAGTACCACAACCTTGCATCCTGTGCGGAATCCCGGGTCTATCGCCATCACCCGTTTCTGCCCCAACGGAGCCGACAGCAGCAGCTGGCGCAGATTCTCGGCAAAGACGGCAATCGCCTCATCGTCGGCGCGTTGCTTTATTATATTTTTTGTCTCATTCTCTATCGATGGTTCAATGAGACGTTTGTATCCATCCTCTACTGCCCGCTGCATATATTCGCGCGAAGCAGAATTGCGTCTGATGAAATGGCGGTCGAGACGTTCGAGCACATATTCCGGTTCTATGCCTATTCCCAAGCGCAAATAGCCCTCTTCCTCGCCACGCATCATTGCAAGTATCCTATGAGAGGAGACTCTTGCCACCTGTGCCGAGGCCTCGTAGTAGTCGGAAAATTTTATGCCGTCAGCCTCTTTGCCCTTTATGACCTTTGTGGTTATCACACCGTAGCGTGCAAATGAGTGGCGCACAGTGTTGCGGGCATACTCATCCTCGGAAACCCTCTCGGCAATAATGTCGCAAGCCCCGGCAACAGCATCATCGACACTGGGGACCTCGTCAGTAAGGAAAGACTCCGCCCTACCCTCGATGTTTCCGCTCTGCTGCAACATTATAAGGTCGGCAAGAGGTTCGAGTCCGCGTTCGCGGGCAATTGTGGCGCGTGTACGACGCTTGGGACGGTAGGGCAGATAGATGTCTTCGAGTTCAACCGCATCGAAACATTCGGTTATACGTTTCTTCAGTTCTTCTGTAAGTTTGCCCTGCTCCTCTATGGTTGCCAGAATCGTATCCTTGCGACGTTGCAGTTCGGTATATTTCTCGTAAAGACTCTTGATGTTGCCTATGGCAACCTCGTCGAGCGAGCCGGTTGCCTCCTTGCGGTAACGCGCTATAAAGGGGACAGTTGCGCCCCCCTCAAGCAATTCTATGGTGTTGCTCACCTGTCTTACAGTGAGCTGTAGTTCTTTTGCAATAATATCTGCCAACATATATCATTTGTTATTGAAACCGTTTGAATCCCGAAGATAGTGCAAAAAAAGTAAGAAACTTATATTTATTCAAAACGAGCATACGCTATCTTCGCAAGATTACTGCAAAGATACAAACAAACGAGCAAGAAACATGAAGTTTACTTCGATGTTTTTCACAGCGAGTGCAGGGTATCTTCATCGGAACGATAAAGATACATACCAAAAACTCCTCTAAGGTTTGAAAAAGGAGTCCCCGCAGGGGCAGGACGTTGTCTTCCTATCGTACTACAAAGACCATTCTACGCGAGATTAAGAACCCCTCCGTCTTAAGTGGCTACGCCCCTTAATCCACCTCCCCTTAAAGGGCAGGAGTTTATACCGCCAAAATCATTGATTTATACACTCTCCCTCTTTGAAGAGGGACATTGCGGGGGAGCAATGTTTGCGACGACGAAAGCTTTAGCTTTCCAAAACTATAGCAAGCGAGTGAATGGAAGTTTACTTACATTTCCAACGAGCGCAGCATAGTTTCGATATTATCAAAGGAGTGCCGAGCTTTGCGAGGCTTAGCAGGGGGAGGGCGTTGTCTTCCTCCCATATTGCAATAACCCATGCTACGCGAGATTAGAACTCCTCCGTCTTCAGAGCAAGTTCTGAATCCACCTCCTCTTCAACCTTAGATTTGCACAATGAAAAATTATACAATATATAATTACTACATTTGCAAAGTGAAGAAGGAAAAAGATGTTTAACCGAAGTAAAGGAAGGCGGAGGTTAACCAACCTCTTCTATGGAATATTTATTTCCATCCC
>JAZNKR010000116.1:0-32087 GCA_045578665.1 Bacteroidaceae bacterium
TGCATGCTCTTCCTTTTGAAGAAGATCCTAAAAAATAAATAAATGACCATTTGTCCGATATAATTAGAAAAATTCTAATACCTTCGGACAAATGGTCTTAATTTTAGATCCTACAGAATATCCAGAGGTTAAGGTTAAACAAAAATACGCATACAGCCCCAAGATACTATGCCCGAATATCTGCTTATCCATCCGGCAAGTAAGGAGACTCAATAACCATCATAAAACACAGCGTGCAACCTATAAAAGAGTTGCACGCTGTTGTTGTATTGTAATTTCAGGGCTACTTACTTCACCTCCTCAAACTCCGCGTCCTGCACATCGTCTGCGCCGCCTTGAGTCTGCTGGCCGCCCTGAGCACCTGCGCCTGCCTGTGCACCGGGCTGTGCGCCACTCTGTGCATACATCTCAGCGCTTGCAGTCTGCCATGCATTGTTGAGCTCTGCTGTTGCAGCGTCGATAGCAGCGAGATCCTGAGCCTTGTGAGCCTCTTTCAACTTTCCGAGAGCAGCTTCGATGGGAGCCTTCTTGTCGGCGGGAATCTTGTCGGCAAGCTCCTTGAGCTGGTTCTCTGTCTGGAAAATCATTGAGTCGGCCTGATTGAGCTTGTCAATCTTTTCGCGCTCCTTCTTGTCTGCATCGGCATTTGCCTCAGCCTCCTGCTTCATGCGGTCGATCTCCTCCTTGCTGAGACCTGATGATGCCTCGATGCGGATTGCCTGCTCCTTGCCGGTAGCCTTATCCTTTGCAGAAACCTTGAGGATACCGTTGGCGTCGATGTCGAATGTTACCTCAATCTGGGGTACTCCGCGACGAGCGGGAGCGATGCCTGTGAGGTTGAACTGTCCGATAGACTTGTTCTGTGCTGCCATGGGACGCTCGCCCTGAAGCACGTGGATGGTTACCTCTGTCTGGTTGTCGGCTGCAGTTGAGAATGTCTCGCTCTTCTTGCAGGGGATTGTTGTGTTGGCATCGATAAGCTTTGTCATTACGCCGCCCAATGTCTCGATACCCATTGAAAGGGGTGTTACGTCGAGAAGTACGATGTCGCCGATACCGCTCTTTTCGTTGAGGATTTCACCCTGGATAGCTGCACCGAGTGCTACTACCTCGTCGGGGTTAACACCCTTTGAGGGAGCCTTGCCAAAGAAGTCCTCTACAAGCTTCTGAACAGCGGGGATGCGGCTTGAACCACCTACGAGAATAACCTCGTCGATCTCTGATGTGCTGAGACCTGCGTCGCTCATAGCCTTCTTGCAAGGCTCGAGACATGCCTGGATGAGGTTGTGTGCGAGTGCTTCGAACTTGGCACGTGTGAGAGTCTGTACAAGGTGCTTGGGACCTGTTGCTGTCGCTGTGATGTAGGGGAGGTTGATCTCTGTGGAGGTTGTTGATGAGAGCTCTATCTTTGCCTTCTCTGCAGCCTCTTTCAGACGCTCCAATGCCATGGGGTCGTTCTTGAGGTCTACACCCTCTGCTGCCTTGAACTCTTCTGCCAGCCAGTCGATGATTACCTGGTCGAAGTCGTCGCCACCAAGGTGAGTGTCGCCGTTTGTAGAGAGAACCTCGAATACACCGCCACCGAACTCAAGGATAGAGATATCGAATGTACCACCACCGAGGTCGAACACAGCAATCTTCATGTCTTTGTCCGATTTGCCTACACCGTATGCGAGTGCAGCGGCTGTGGGCTCGTTGACGATACGTTTTACCTCGAGACCTGCGATGAGACCTGCCTCTTTTGTTGCCTGACGCTGTGAGTCGGAGAAGTATGCGGGTACTGTGATAACAGCTTCTGTAACCTCCTGTCCGAGATAGTCCTCGGCGGTCTTCTTCATCTTCTGGAGCACCATTGCCGAAATCTCCTGTGGAGTGTAGAGACGGCCGTCGATGTCGACGCGGGGCATGTTGTTTTCGTTTACTACCTTATAGGGTACGCGTGTGATCTCTTTCTGCACCTGTGCCCAATTCTCGCCCATGAAGCGCTTGATAGAGAAGATTGTTCTCTGGGGGTTGGTGATAGCCTGACGTTTTGCGGGGTCGCCCACTTTGCGCTCGCCGCCGTCGATGAATGCTACTATTGAGGGTGTTGTACGTTTGCCTTCGCTGTTTGTGATTACAACGGGTTCGTTACCTTCAAATACTGATACACATGAGTTGGTTGTACCTAAGTCGATTCCAATAATCTTTCCCATAATTCTATTTTTTTTTATTTATAACTTTTCTGTTTTGATAATTGTTTACTCTGTCGGGCTCTATCGTCCCGCTCACTGTATATAAAACAAAGTGCGTGCCAAAATGATTAATAGCAGTGAATTTGTCGTTTTTGTGACTTTTCTTCCGCAAAAGCCTCTTTTTTGTATGACAAAGTGGCAGTTTGTGGCATATTTTTCTGTTTGTGCGTAGCATCTTCGCACTGTGTAATAGAAAGGGGTGGAAACGCTATTCCTTATTTATATAATAAACCCGGGGAGTCGACATCGACTCCCCGGGTTGGTATCCGGTTGCGAGAATTTGTTATCTGAGTGCAACCTTGCCTGTGTAGACATTGCCTTCGGCATCTTCGAGTCTTACAGTGTAGATTCCCGAAGTCATGCTGAATGAGTGTACGCTGATAACGTCGTTTACCTTCACGTCTTCCACTGTGCATGTTGTTACCAGTCTGCCGGCTGTAGAGTAGATGGCAACTTTGGCGCTGCTCATGTCGTGGGGTGCATCGATGCAGATGCTTGCGCCTTTGCTGTAGAAGCGTACCTTCTTGTTCTGCTCTATGCGGTCGATTGATGTGGGTACCTCGAGCTTCAGTGTAGAGAATTCGTTGATTCGTGCGAAGTTTACATTTGTATGTACCTTCTTTATTGTCAGTCTCAGGTAGCGTGCTGTGGCTGTAGAGTCCATTTCGAGAATGTATTCGCCTGTGCTGTAGCCCTCTTCGGGTTTGGGGCAGTCGTTGTTCTCGTAGATGGTGCTCCAGTTCTCATTGTCGAGGCTGCCTTCGATGGTAATCTCTTTCTGGAAGCGTGCCTCGCCGCCGCTCATTGCAAAGCAGAAGGCATTGATGTCGAGTTCCTGCTTCATGTCGATTACGAAAGAGTGGGGTACAGAGGCGGTTCTGCTCTGCCACTGTGAGTGCCAGTATGTCTCCTTGTCGCCGTCTATTATCAGTGCCGCACGACCGTTGGCGCCTTCGCCTGTGGTCTCTTCGCTGCTGAATGAGAGGAGTTCCCAGTTGCTCTTGTCGTGCATTGCATCCTTTATAGCCTTGATGGAGTCGAGACGATGTCTTTCATTTTCAAAGGCGAGCTCTTCACGTGCCAACAGCAGGTCGAGGTCGATTGTGTCTACAGGGGTGTTCGTAGAGCGGAGGGGAACGACGCAGTTGCCGATGTGTGCCTTGTTGGCAAATCCACCGGTGGTCATGAGCCATGCGAACTTGTCTTCGGGGTCTACATCCTGCCAGATGTCGTTGCGGGCACCCATGTGTGTACCGCCGTTGTTGTGTCCGAATGTCGCCTTGTTCATGTGGTACCACTTCATGTTGCCGCTTCTTGCTTTGGCATATCCGTTTCTGAAATAGCCGATGCGCTTCTCCTGACCGTTGTAGTTTACGAAGCACTCTACGAATGAGTACCATGAGTCGATGAACGATTTTCTGTTGGCTACACGCAATGTAGAGATATACTGCCAACCCTTTTCGTCCTGAGCATTCCACCATGCCGATACCAGCATATTGCGTTGCTGTTTGGTTACTGTCTTTCCGTTCTCTTCCACTTCGTATGTCGCAAGTTCGGAGCGACAGTGGGTGATGAACTGTACATACTTGTTGAAGTCCCAGAATGCGCCGTTGTTGCGGAACGACTGCACACCTGTACCTTCGGCGCCGAATCGGCGTGCTATCACACCGTCGCCGGTGTCGACGGCTGTCGAGCGCAGGTGGTCGGGGAGATTGGGGTCAATGTCGGTGTCGCCGTCGTCCCATTGCGAGAAGAGCACTGTGCGGTGTGCACCGCCTTCGCCCACCTGTATGCCCATGTATCCGGCAAGTACACCGAGCGACATCACATATACGGCGTTGACAATGCTGTCGCCGCCGGGAATCTTCACCTCCTCGTAAGCCCAGTCGAATGCGTCGCCCGAGGGGAGTTTGGGGTTGGTGCTGGTCCATCCGAAAATGTGGATAGAGGGCGACATCATGATGGTGGGGGAGAAGGGCTCCACGTTCTTCTCGAGGTCGAACACCCATTTGTTGAGGCTGATGATGTTGGTGTTGCCGCGTATGCACTCAAGGTCGTACTTGTTGTATCCGGGCTTTCCGAAGTTGCATGTGATTACCGGTATCTCCTGTGCTTCGCCTGTGCCGTTGAAGCTGATTACGTTCTCTGCTATGAGCGAGTCGGGGGTGTCGGTGTCGTATACACGCATACGGAACTGTCCCATGCAGTTCTTGCGGAAGGTGACGTTCATCTTCAGGGTAGAAACGCCTGCGGGGGTGTTTATGAAGTATGCTGCATGGGCTTTGGCATTTGACCAGTTTGTCAGCTTCTCGGTTACACCGAGTTTATTGTCGTTGCCCTCGATTGTCTTCTGGAAGGGGATGTTGATTCCGCTTCCCCACTTGCCGTCAACCTCTACATATCCCTGACCTGCTGTTACGCTGTAGTTCTTCAGGGCATAGTTGAAGGCGGGGAGTACGACCTTCACCGTGTCGGCATACTGCGACTTGTTGGCTTCGTTGGTCCATCTTACGCGATAGTAGTTCTCGCCGAAGATGCGCACCTTCAGAGTCCTTTCTGTTGCGTTGGGGATGGTGTAGAATGTCTTGCCGTCGGTCGAAAGTGACCAGGCATACTTGATGCCCTCATTGGTGGATGTGAGGGTGACGGAGTCGCCTAAGGCTACCGTAACCTCTTTCTGAGCGTGCACGGCACCGAAAGACAATGCCATCATTGCTGCAAATAAGAGTCTGAGAATTTTCTTCATGTGAATGTATTTTAAAGTTTTTATTATTATTTACATCAGTTTTCAATCTTACAAATGTAATACAATTTTGAAATACTCTTTTCAATTTTAACATTAAAATGCGGATTTCTTCCCCGATTTATAAAAAGGGCAGCGAAATGGAGAAAAAAAGTGATAAAAATGCTCTGCACGTTCTTTATTTTAAAATATAATCATTACCTTTGTTTGTTGCTAAGTTTGTGCTGGCGACAACTACTAATCTAACAAAAGAGGACACTATGTCGAAAAAGGGCAATAAAACAAAATTTATCTTATTGGCAATATTGGGGGGAGCGGTACTTGTTTTCTCTCTTATCCTTGTATTCAACTATGCTTGGGACAAAAGTTCGGTGAACGACTCGTGTATGTCGTGCCACTATCACACTGACTCCGACAACAGTTGGAAGCAGTCGATGCACCACAATTCCAAAAGTGGTGTAATCACAGATTGTGCAGCTTGCCACCTGCCACCAAAGGGAACATTCGAATATACAAAAGCAAAAATCACCACCGGTGTCAAAGATGTATGGTCCTACCTCACCAAGAACAAGGAGGATATAGATTGGGACAGCAAAGGCGAACTCGAATATGCACAGAAGATTGTCTACAATGAATCGTGCAAGGCATGCCATGTGAATATATACCCCGAGGGTATCAGCGACGATGGTGTAACAGCCCACCTCTACTACGACGACAACGAGGAGAAACTGGGTCTGCAGTGTATCAGCTGCCACCTCGATGCCGGACACTACAACCCCAACTACAAGCATGCCGCAATGACAGAAGCGCCCCAGAGCAGTGGCGAGAAGTATCCTGCGGCTACAGAGATAACAGCATTTGAGAATTTCGTGGAGACAGTTCCCGGAACAGCGGCTGCCATAAGTATGATAGCAATTCCCGGAGGAACATTTACAATAGGTTCGCCCGAGTCGGAGCCTTTCCACAAGAGCGACGAAGCTCCGCAACGCAACATAGAAGTATCTTCGTTCTTCATGGGCGAAATGGAGATAACATGGGACCAGTATTGGGCTTTCTATGGCGAGACAATGTCCGAGGGACGCACACCTCCCGCAGCAGTCTATGCCAACAACTCGCGTCCCGATGTGGATGCCGTCAGCGGTCCTACAGCTCCCTTCGGCTCTCCCGACCAGGGCTGGGGAATGGGTGAGCGTCCTGCAATCACCATGACACACTATGCCGCCGAGACATTCTGCCAGTGGCTTTCGCTGAAGACAGGCAAGAAATACCGTCTGCCGACAGAGGCTGAATGGGAATACGCTGTACGCGGAGGAACAACAACTCCCTACTTCTTCGAGGGCGACCCCGGCGACTACACTAACCAGGGATTCTGGAACGAAATGTTCGGTGCCGACACAGCAAGGATAAACAGCTATGTCATTTATGTGAACAACAGCAAGAATCGTTCTCAGGAGCCGGACAAGGTGCTTGCCAATCCCTTCGGTCTGAAGAATATGCTGGGTAACGTAATGGAATACTGCTCGGACAAATATGCCGAGGATGCATACAGCATGCTGAACGATGGCGACAAAGATCCGAAGGGTCCCGACAGCGGCACAGAGTATGTGGTCAGAGGCGGTCTGTACTCGAGCGATGCAGCCGACCTGCGCAGTGCATCGCGCGGACACACACAGCACGACGAATGGTTGCGTACCGACCCTCAGAACCCCAAGAGCATCTGGTGGTACTCGGATATACGCGGCATCGGTTTCCGTGTGGTATGCGAAGTTCCCGAGAATATCAAGTAGTACATATATAAATAAGGATAACAAACAACAAACATATCAATCAATACTATGGACAATGAAAAGATGAACAGAAGAGGCTTCCTGAAAGCATCTTCAGTGCTTGGCGTCGGAGCTGTTGTTGGAGCATCAGCAGTGCTTGCAGCTTGTAGTGAAGAAAACAAAATGACTCCTTTGAAGCAGCCGGGAGAATTCTATGTACCCGAACTCCCCGACAAGGCTATCGATGGCAAAGAGTTGAAAGTGGGTATCGTAGGTTGTGGCGGTCGCGGTTGCGGATGTGTGCAGCAGTTGATGGAGGCTGCCAACGGCATCAAGATTCACGCAATCTGTGATGTTTTCCCCGATCGCGTACAGAACCTGCGCAACATGGCAAAGGCGCAGTACAACATCGATATTCCCGAAGAGAACTGTTTCCTGGGATTCGATGCGTATAAAAATGTAATCGATTCAGGAGTGGACTGTGTTGTATTGACTACACCTCCTGTGTTCCGTCCTTTGCATTTCCAGTATGCAGTGCAGAAGGGTAAGCACTCATTCATGGAGAAACCCATTGCTGTCGACCCTAAGGGATACCGCATTGTAATGGCGGCTGCAAAGCAGGCTAAGGCAAAGAACCTCAGTGTTGTAACAGGTATCCAGCGCCGTCACCAGCGTTCATATATCGAGGCAAACAAGATGATTCAGGCCGGATATATTGGTGAAATTACAGGTGGAAACGTATATTGGAATCAGAATATGCTCTGGTACAGAAACCGCGAGCAGGGATGGAGCGACATGGAGTGGATGATTCGCGACTGGGTAAACTGGAAGTGGCTTTCAGGTGACCACATCGTGGAGCAGCACGTGCACAATATCGACGTATTCCTTTGGATGTCGGGCTACAAGGTAGCTAAAGCGACAGGATTCGGAAGCCGTCATCGTCGTATCACAGGCGACCAGTATGATAACTTCAGCATTGATTTCGAAATGGAGAATGGTGTTCACCTTCACAGTATGTGTCGTCAGATAGACGGTTGCAGTAACAAGGTAGCCGAATTTATCCAGGGTACAAAAGGAACATGGTATAGTGGTACCAACGAGATTAAAGACTTGAAAGGCAATGTTATCTGGAAGTATGACCAGGCAGCTGCCGAGGCTGAGTTCAAGCAGCACAACCCCTATGTCCTTGAGCACGTCAACTGGATTAACAACATCCGTAAAGGTGTCGGCTACGAGGATGCAACAGATTGCGCAATCGCATGTTTGGCGGCTGTTATGGGTCGTGAGTCGGCTTACAAAGGCAAGACAGTTACATGGGACGAGGCTTCGAAGTCGGAACTCGACTACTTGCCCGAAAAGCTCGAGGTCGGTCCTATGGATATGAGCGCACCGCTCTTCCAGTTGGAGAAACCCGGTCAGGAACAGAAGTAATCACCGTCCATACGTAACTACTATGAATAGAAGACAATTTCTCACAAACTCAATATGTGGCGCTGCATCTGTAGCGGTAACAGCTTCCGGAGCATCAGTTCTTGCGTCTTGCTCGGGCGTAGCAAAAGAAGAGAAGAAAGCTACGGAACTCCGCATCTCGTTCCAGGAGGGTATAGCTCCCGGTAACAACCTCAACGAAAAGCTCGACTACATGGAGAGCATGGGTATTGTAGGTTTTGAACCCGGTGGTGGCAACCTTGCAGGCAGAGTCAACGAAATACAGCAGGCTCTTTCGGGTCGCAACATCAAGGTTTCGGCTATCTGTGCCGGTTTTAGAGGCTTCATCCTTGCCGAGGACGCAAACGTAAAAGCTGAATTCGACTCAACGATGCGCGATATCATTGCAGCAGCAGGCGAGATTGGTTCAACAGGTGTAATCATGGTGCCTGCATTCAACTGGCAGAGCCCCTGCAAACCCCACACCCTGGAGACACGTCAGTATCTCTGCGAACAGTTGCACGAGCTTGGCGAGTATGCACTTAAGCAAAACACCACAATTATCCTTGAACCGCTCAACCGCAGAGAGGCACACTACCTGAGACAGGTGGCAGACGCTGCGGCAATCTGCCGCGACTCCAAGAGCGCAGGTGTAAAGTGCATGGGTGACTTCTGGCACATGCAGGAGGAGACATCGGACTACGCAGCATTTATGGCAGCAGGTAAAGATTATCTCCAGCATGTACACATCGCAAGCCGTGGTCGTCGCATAATGCCCGGCGAGGATGGCGAGGTCGACAACTATGTTCAGGGCTTCCGCGCACTCAAAGAGCTCGAATATCCTTACTACGTAAGCTTCGAGTGCGGAACAAAAGGCGACAGAAACCAAACAGTGAAAGCTGCCGTTGAGCTGATGCGCGCACAGTGGGAACAAGCATAACCGGATATGCTTACCCGACGCAGTAAACAAACAACAATACGCTGTACCTGCCTACTGTTGGCAGGTACAGCGTTGCAGTTATCAGTGGGGGCAATCGACCCCTCTTTTCTCGCTCATCCATGGGGGTTGATAGCTGCAGCAAACTATCTCTATCTGCTCATTTTCCTGGCACTGAACAAGGAAAAATACAGATGGACCGAGTGGCTGTGCAGTCGCGATGCATATATCTCTTCCATAGCTTCGATGCTTGTGCTCACACTGCTCTTCGGTCTCATAAGGCAGGATGGCAATCCCGTCGGTGTGGTCGGGTTTCTCGGATTCACACAGATGAAGAACTCGTGGATATTCAATATCTTCCTCTTTCAGCTTATGACGGTCTTAGGGATGAGGGTGGTCGAAGAGATCCGCAATTTCCAGAAACGCAGGTTGCCGATAACAGTGATACACCTTTCATTCTTCCTTATATTGGCTGCCGCCATATTCGGCAGCGGAGACAAGATGCGTGTAACGGTTACATCCGTTCAGGGAGAGCCGACAAACAGGGCGGTGATGAAAGACGGTAGAGTGGTGGCACTGCCATTTACATCGAGACTCAAGAAATTCACAATGGAGGAGTATCCGCCGCATATCCACTTGTACTCTGCCGACAACCTTACAAAAGAGTATGTGGCAATAGAGAAGAAAGGAGATGAGGGTAAAATAGGAATATGGCAGGTGGAGTGTACCGAATATATCGAAATGGCAGGAAAGAAACCCGACGAGGCACACTACCTCTCCATGAATCATGTCGGGGCAACCACCGCAGTCTACCTGAAGGCTACTGATGGACGGCACTCCGTAGAGGGGTGGGTGAGCTGCGGCAGTCATATATTCCCTGCCACTACACTTCAGCTTCCCGACAGTGCAATGTTGGTGATGCCGCCACGCGAGGCAAAGAAATACCTCTCGCAGATGGAGGTCGACGAAAATGGGGATAAGAGAGGAATTGAAATCTCCGTAAACCATCCGGCGACCGTGGGTTCCTGGAAAATATATCAGTCTGCCTACGACCGCACACGTGGCAAGTGGAGCACGGTTACTGTGCTCGAATGCGTGAAGGACGGTTGGTACCCTGTCGTCGAAATAGCCATGTGGGTATCAATGGTTGTCGGAGTGTTGATGTTCGTCTTCGGTAACAGACAAAGAAAAGAGGAGGAGAAACAATGAACTGGGAAACATTTATCTACTATGCCATAGCATCGGTTGTCGTTTGGATAACAGGAACAGTGGCTGCATTCCGTGGTGGCAGAAAGGCGGCAATAGCCCTGTCTGTGGCTGGCTCGCTCATCTTCTTTGTGTTCATAGCCGGAATGTGGAGCTCGCTCGGACGACCGCCGCTCAGAACAATGGGCGAAACCCGCCTCTGGTACTCATTCTTCTTGTCTGTGATAGGTGTAGCTCTCTACGCGAAATATCGTTACAGCTGGATGCTCGCCTTCAGCACGCTGATGTCCACGGTATTTATCTGTGTCAACGTGTTGAAGCCCGAAATCCACAGTACGACTCTTATGCCGGCTTTGCAGAGCCCGTGGTTTGTCCCTCATGTGATAGTGTATATGTTCTCATATGCCATGATGGGGGCTGCGACAATTTTTGCAATATATCTGTGGATGCGGAAAAATCCCGATGTGGTTTCAGATAAGGAATTTTCTGTATGCGACAGCCTTGTGCGTGTGGGTTGGGTGTTTCTTACACTCGGCATGACAATGGGTGCACTTTGGGCAAAAGAGGCATGGGGCGATTATTGGACATGGGACCCCAAGGAGACATGGGCATTTGCAACGTGGCTCAGCTATCTGCTCTATCTCCATCTTCGTCCAGCCAACCGCAATGAAAACATTTTGTTTGCACTGTTGCTCTTTTCGTTCATACTTTTGCAGATGTGCTGGTGGGGTATAAATTTCCTACCGTCGGCAAAAGGTGCAAGCATACATGTATATTGAGCAGGAACGGCGATGTCGGATTTATGTGGTGATGGAATATTTTTTTTCTCAGACGCCCGTTATTTCTTTGTATTTATAAAAAAAAACAGTAACTTAGCCGATTGTAAAGAGTCTCGCTCGTATCAGAGGAGCGGCGGGGCATCGAAAAGACTAAACCAACATAAACAATAAAACAAAAAATAATGGACAACTTGCTTTTTTTAGGTAACATCGGCGGTACAGAAATCATCATCATCGCCATAATTATACTTCTGCTTTTCGGTGGCAAGAAGATTCCCGAACTCATGCAGGGATTGGGTAAAGGTGTAAAGAGTTTCAAGAAAGGAATGAAAGACATTGAAGACGACATCGAGAACTGCGACAAGGACGATAACAAGAAAATTTCATAACTATATTACAAACCCCAAAACAATTTTACTATGTCAAACGAAATGTCAAGAAGGAAGTTCCTTCAGAGCGGTGCAGCTGCTGCCATAGGTCTTGCAGTAGTACCTAATACCGTATTGGGTAAAGATTTCGGACATACAGCTCCAAGTGATAAACTCAATATTTTAGGTGTCGGTATCGGCGGACGCGGTTCTTCTGTTCTTCGCGACCTCGAGTCAGAGAACATCATCGGTCTTTGCGACGTAGACTGGAAATACGCAAAGCACGTATTCGACCGTTACCCCAATGCAAAGAGATATAAGGACTATCGTAAGATGTACGATGAGATGTTCAAGGATGCAGATGCCGTAATGGTAGCTACAGCCGACCACACTCACGCAATCATCGCAGCCGAGGCTATCCAGGCAGGCAAGCACGTATATGTAGAGAAACCTCTTACTCACACAGTATACGAGTCTCGTCTTCTCACCAATCTTGCAAAGAAATACAAAGTTGCAACACAGATGGGTAACCAGGGTGCATCACACGAGGGTGTACGCAAGGTATGCGACTGGATCTGGAACGGCGAAATCGGCGACATCACTCGCGTTGATACATTCACCGACCGTCCTATCTGGCCTCAGGGTCTTGAGCGTCCCGAAAAGGTAGACAAAGTGCCCAAGACATTGGATTGGGATCTCTTCATCGGTCCGGCAAAATTCCGTCCCTACAACTCAATCTACTCGCCCTGGAACTGGCGCGGATGGTGGGACTTCGGTACAGGTGCACTCGGTGATATGGCTTGCCACATCCTTCACCCTGTATTCAAGAGCTTGAAGCTCAAGTATCCCACAAAGGTAGAGGGTAGCTCAACTATGTTGCTCAACGAGTGTGCTCCCAACGCACAGTTCGTACACTACACATTCCCCCAGCGCGACAACATGCCTAAGTTAGCAATGCCCGAGGTTGATGTATATTGGTACGATGGTGGTCTTCTCCCCGAGCGTCCCGCAGGTCTTCCCGCAGGCAAGAACCTCAACGACGCAGGTGGTGCAGCAATCTTCTACGGTACAAAGGATACACTTATCTGTGGTTGCTACGGTCGTAACCCCTACCTCTTGTCAGGTCGCGTGCCCAATGCACCCAAGCTCCACCGCGAGATTACACTCTCACACGGTCAGGACTGGATTCGTGCTTGTAAGGAGAACCCCGAAAACCGCACAATGTCTGCATCGGACTTCAGCGAAGCAGGACCTTTCAACGAAATGGTAGTAATGGGTGTACTCGCAGTACGTCTGCAGTCTCTCAACCGCGTATTGGAGTGGGACGGCGAGAACATGCGCTTCACAAACATCCCCGAGGATGCAACAATCCGCTCAATCATAAAGGACGGTTTCAGCATCAAGGACGGACACCCCACATTCAACAAGACATGGACAGAGCCCGTAAATGCAAACGCATTTGCTCAGGAACTCATCAAGCACACCTACCGCGACGGTTGGAAGTTGCCCGAAATGCCCAAATTCTAATTTAAAGAAAAACATTAACAGCACTCTTCTGCCTGCGGGCAGAAGAGTGTATAGATTTATACAGCACAATGAAAAAAATCTTCAAAACAGTAGCGTGCGCCATAGTATGCGCACTCATCGCATCATGCGGCGGTTCACAGAAGGCTGACGATGCAAACACAATAGTTCTTTTCGACGGTACAAGCCTCGACGGTTGGAGAGGTTATGGCAAAGATCATGTTCCCTCACGTTGGACAATCGAAGACGGTTGCTTGAAGTTCTCAGGCTCAGGCGGCGGCGAGGCACAGACAGGCGAGGGTGGCGACATCATCTTTGCAGCACAGAAGTTCAAAAACTTCGAGCTCGAACTCGAGTGGAAGATTTCTAAGGGCGGTAACTCAGGTATCTTCTATCTTGCACAGGAGATTCCCGGCAAGCCCATCTACATCTCAGCTCCTGAGTGCCAGGTTCTCGATAACGAGAATCACCCCGATGCAAAGTTGGGTAAGGACGGCAACCGTCAGTCTTCATCACTCTACGACATGATTCCCGCTAAGCCCCAAAACGCAAAACCCGCAGGCGAGTGGAACAAAGTGAAGATTATGGTTTACAAAGGCACAGTTGTTCACTATCAGAACGACGAGGTTGTTCTTGAGTACCACTTGTGGACACCCCAGTGGACAGAAATGTTGCAGGCATCAAAATTCTCTGAGGAGAGATGGCCCGATGCATTCGCACTTCTCAACAACTGCGGTGGCGAGGCGCGCGAAGGTTACATCGGTTTCCAGGATCATGGCGACGATGTATGGTTCCGCAATATCAAGGTTAAGGTTCTTGAATAATACAGAATGTTAAAACTAAATAGTTCGTTGGCAAGCGCGTATGCTTGCCAACGAACTATGCATATAAATGATTATTATGATACGCAAAATTATGTGCGCACTGTTGCTCACAGGCGCTGTTTTCACATCGTGCACAACAGATAAGTGCTGCGCACCCAAAAAAGAGATAGGTATACAGCTTTACTCCATCCGCGACACCATCCACAGAGCAGGCTATCAGCTCGACTCAATTTTCAAAGGACTCGCCGAGATGGGATACACAAGCTTCGAGGCAGCCAACTATAGCAACGGTAAGTTCTACGGCAAGACACCCGAAGAGTTCAAGGCGATAGCAGAGAAATATGGTCTCACTCCCATATCATCACACTGCAACAGAAACCTTACAGCCGAGGAGCTTGCAGCTGGCGACTTCACCGAAGGTCTCAAATGGTGGGAGCAGGCAATCGCCGACCACAAAGCTGCAGGCATGAAGTATATTGTAAACCCCTGGCAGAACCGTCCCGGCACATTGGCAGAGTTGAAAACAATCTGCGACTACTTCAATGAGATTGGTAAAATGTGTAATGCTGCCGGTATCAAATACGGCTACCACAACCACTCACACGAAATGGTAAACGTAGAGGATCGCGTGATGCTCGAATACATGATAGAGAACACAGTTCCTGAAAATGTCTTCTATGAGCTCGATGTCTATTGGACAGTGATGGGTAAAAAATCACCCGTTGAGTTCTTCGAAAAATATCCCGGTCGCTTCACCATGCTCCACATCAAGGACCACCGCGAAGTGGGCCAGAGCGGTATGGTAGGCTTCGACGCTATCTTCAAGAATGTAGAAAAGGCCGGTGTTAAGGATATCATCGTTGAGATCGAAGGTTGCAAAGGTACTACAATGGATGGCGCAAAGGTCAGCATCGACTATTTGCTTGATGCATCATTCGTTCCTGCTACATACGGAAAATAATATTCTTTGCTGAAATATTATAGCTTCTCCCCATCCTAAAGAACACAAGTTCTAAGGATGGGGAAACTTTTTTAAAGGAATGTATTTTTCAAATATTGGTGTCCGGTAAATTTTTATCCTGTTTATGTTTTGAACTCCTCCGTCTTCAAAAAACTTCGTTTTTCGAATCCACCTCCTCTTCAAGAGGAGGAATGTAAATAGCCGAAAATCATTTGTTTATATTCTCCCTCTTTGAAGAGGGAGTCCCCGCAGGGGGAGGGCGTTGTCTGTTCCTATTGTATGGCAATAATATTTCCTCCGCGAGATTGTACTCGCTGTGAAATATCCAAACAAGATTGATATTATTGGCTTCGCCGAAGCTCTATTTCACTCGTTGGAAATAAAAGTTCACTTTTATTCACTCGTTTGTACGAACTTTGGTTCATTTGTTAGTATCTTTGCCGTTCCGGCGAAGATAGGATGCGGCTCGGAATAAAAAAACAAGTGAACTTGATTTTTTCTTCTCTCGCCTTTCACTATCTTTGCGGTAAACCGCGAAGATACACCGCACTCGCTGTGAAATATCCAAGCAAGCTTGATATTATTTCGCTCGTTTGTGAGTATCTTTGCAGTAAACTGCGAAGATAGGATGCGGTTCGGAATAAAAAATTCAAGCGAGCTTGATTTTTTCTTCTCTCACCTTTCACTATCTTTGCGGTAAACCGCGAAGATACACCGCACTCGCTGTGAAAAACATCGAAGTAAACTTCATGTTTTTCGCTCGTTTGTGAGTATCTTTGTAAAACAATTGAATGAAAGTAATAAAATCATGTCAGAAGAACAGAATATGAGTTTTTGGGACCATCTTGAGGCATTGCGCTGGTCCCTTATGCGTGTAGCAATAGTAATAATGATACTTATAGTGGGACTATTCTCCTATATGCCTACTATATTCGACAAATTTGTCCTTGCACCCACAACCTCAAAGTTCTTCCTTTACCAATGGCTCTCTGAATTGGGCGAAATGGGACCATTCTTCCCAAATTTCGGTAACGACAAGTTTGCGGTGGAGATTATAAACATCAACGTGGCATCGCAGTTCATGACGCACATCACAACCTCATTCTGGTTTGCGTTCATATTGGCATTCCCCTACATGATATACGAAGTGTGGAAGTTCATCAAACCGGCGCTTTATAAGAACGAGGAGAAGTACATAGGCTTTGCATTCCTCTTCGGCACAACAATGTTTTATATAGGATGTGCGCTTGGATATTCTTTGGTCTTCCCCTTCACATTCCGTTTCCTCACCGAGTATCAGCTCAGCGAAACAATCACCAACCAGATTTCACTCTCATCGTACATGGGTAACTTCATGATGATGATACTGGTGATGGGACTTGTCTTCGAAATGCCATTGCTCGTGTGGATACTTTCGGGAATCGGAGTGGTGGACAAAGCCTTCTTGAGAAGATTCCGCCGCCATGCAGTGGTCGTGTTGCTTGTACTTGCGGCAATAATCACCCCCTCCGGCGACCCATTTACACTGATGACAGTGTTCCTACCCCTCTTCCTGCTCTATGAGTTTGGAATAATACTTGCAAAAAAATAAAAGATTTTGTATTTTTACGTTATATTTGTAGCATAAATAAAATATACACGATTATGGCAGACGTTATAAGCGTAGCGAAAAAGTGCTTTCAGGACGAAGCAGAAGCCATCCTGAACCTTATTCCCAAATTGGACGACAATTTTACAAAGGCAATAGACCTTATAATAAACAGTACAGGTAAACTGATAGTTACAGGTGTAGGAAAGTCGGGACACATCGGTGCCAAGATAGCCTCTACACTTGCAAGTACGGGCACCCCTTCGTTCTTTGTCAATCCCCTCGATGCTTTTCATGGCGACTTGGGAATGTTCACTGCCGGCGATGTTGTGTTGGCAATCTCAAATTCGGGACAGACCGATGAGCTTCTGCGTTTTATACCTCTGCTTACAGACAGAAAAATTCCTATCATCTCAATGTCGGGCAACCCATCTTCGTTGCTCGCGAAATACTCTACCTGCCATCTTAATGTAGCTGTCAGCAAAGAGGCATGTCCGCTAAACCTTGCTCCTACATCATCTACGACAGCAACCCTTGCAATGGGCGATGCGATAGCATGTGCACTCATGACCGTGCGCAAGTTCAAGGCATCCGATTTTGCACAATTCCATCCCGGTGGTTCTCTCGGACGCAGGCTTCTGTCAAAGGTAAAGGACTATATGCGTACTACCGATCTGCCCATTGTAACACGCGATTCGAAGATCAGCGATGTGCTCATGCAGATAAGCCTTGCTAAGATGGGTATAGCTGTAGTGGTGGAGAACGAACAGATATTGGGTGCGGTAACCGATGGCGACATCCGTCGTGCAATGCAGCGCAACGAAGAACAATTCTTCAAGCTGACTGTTGAGGATATCATGAGCCATACACCAAAGACAATCCTCGAGACAGCCAAACTGTCGCAGGCTGAGACCATCATGCGTAAGCACAATATACACTCTCTGGTGGTAGTAAACAGCGAAGGCAAGCTCGTAGGAGTGATAGATACATTCAGTTGCATTTAAAAAGGCAGAAGATATGAAAGTTGTAGCATTTGTCCCCATCCGTCTCAATAGCAAACGTGTTGTAGGAAAGAATCTCAAACTGCTTGGTGCAAAGCCTCTTATGTGGTATATATTGGAGACTTTGACAAGAGTACCGCAGATAAACGAGGTATATGTATATTGCAGTCAGGATGCCATAATCCCTTATCTCCCCGAAGGTGTGAAATTCCTGAAACGAGACAGCGCTCTCGACAGCGACGAGACATTGGGAGAGGATATTTACGATGCATTCATCAAGGAGGTTGATGCCGATGTTTATCTGCTCGGTCACACCACTTCTCCCTTTATAAAAGCCGAGACAATAAGCTGTGCAATCGAGGAGGTCGTATCGGGCCGCCACGACTCGGCTTTCTCTGCCCAGAAGGTGCAGACATTCACATGGTACGAGGGTAAGCCTTTGAACTACAATCTGAAGGAGATTCCCCGTACACAGACAATAGAGCCTGTTTTTGTAGAGACAAGTGCTTTCTACATATTCCAGCGACACATCTGGACAGAGCGTCACCAACGTGTAGGCGAGAATCCCTATATGGCACTTGTGGGACCGATAGAGGGTATAGATATCGACTATCCCGAGGATTTTGAGTTTGCCGAGAAGATTATATCAACCCGCCCATAGGTAAACTTTTATAAGAATTTATGTCGGGACAGACCAACAGGGGACTATTGTGGAGGGCATGGCATAAGACATGGAATGCCATGAACTACATCTACGGGGCATTAATGTTCCGTAGTTTCATGCGTCTGCGCCGACTTAAGAACAGATACGATGGGGGGCGCTGTTTTGTCATAGGCAACGGTCCCAGTCTGCGCAACGAAGATTTGCGCAGACTCAGTGGTGAGACAACATTTGCCTGCAACTCGCTGATACGTCTTTTCGACGAAATACCTTTTACCCCCACATACTACTTTGCCCAGGACAATCACATTATCCTCGACAACAAGGAGTATATAGAGAAACTTGCGACCACCCGTTTTGTAAAGGCACACTATGCTCCACGTTATCACATCCCGGGAGTAACCTATTACAAGATGCTCTTTCCCAAGAATCCCATAGGTTTTTCGGAGAACATTGCCGATGTTGTCTACAGCGGACAGACGGTGACATACTCCATGATACAGTTTGCGGCATATATGGGATTCAAGGAGATATACCTGATAGGTGTGGATTGCAACTACTCCGCGGACAATTCAACCATCAGTGCTGACAGCTATTTCGACAAACGTCTGTATAATTCGTCGCGTACCTATGCAGCTCCCGAGGTAGATACCAATCTGCTTGCCTTTGCCCGCGCCAAAGAGGTGTGCGACCGCAACGGTGTGAAGATTTACAACGCTACGCGTGGCGGAAAACTCGAAATATTCCCCCGCGCAGATTTTGACCAACTTTTCACAAAATAACCCGGCTATGAACGCTACCCGCACAGCGGCAACAATCGTTTTTCTGCTTCTTGCAATCGTTGCCACCCAGGCAAACGGCAAAAAGGAGTTGTGTAGTGTGGCTTTCTACAATCTTGAGAATCTTTTCGATACCATACACGACGAGGGCAAGAACGACTACGAATTCCTGCCAAAAGGAAAAAACTGCTGGGATAGCAAAAAATATCTTGGCAAGATAAACAACATTGCAACCGTTATAAGTGAAATAGGTAACGGCAATGTGGCGCTCCTGGGAGTCTGTGAAGTGGAGAATGAAAACACGCTCAGAGAACTCTTGGGGCATAGGCATCTCTCGGGCAGAGGTCTCAGGTACATCCATCGCGAAAGCGACGACAGCAGGGGAGTGGATTGCGCCCTTATTTACGACCCTCGGCAGTTTACTCCCTGCAACACCATTCTTGTCCCTTATAGCGACACCGTAACACGCCATCGCACGCGTGGTTATCTTGTTGTAAGCGGCAAGTTGCTCAAGGAAGAGGTGCATGTAATTGTCAACCATTGGCCGTCGCGCTATTCAAAATCCCCATCGCGGGAATATGCGGCAAAGCGTGTGAAGCATCTCAAGGATTCGATAACAGCAGTGGCACCGCGGAGCAAAATCATAATAATGGGTGACTTTAACGACAACCCCGACAACAAAAGTCTTAAATTGTGTCTCGAAGCTCGTAGGAACATCTCTGAAGTTGCCTCAGGCAACGGGCTCTACAATCCCTGGTGGGACAAACTTCGTCGCGAAAAGCAGGGCAGTATCAAATACCGCGACAAGTGGCAACTCTATGACCAGATTCTCCTCAGCGGTAACTTGTGCGACAGGAGCAAAGGACTGCAGTACGACAGATGCGAAATACACTGCCGCCGTTATATGATGAACAATGAGGGTAACTATGTCGGTTATCCCAAACGTACCATAGCCGGTGGACGGTGGATTGCCGGTTACAGCGACCATTTGCCTGTGGTCGTATATTTACGCGGGGAATAACAATCTGTATTCCCAGGCTTTTGACTGCTCAATGTATTACTGTCTGCGGCTGTATTTTCTTTATGGTGCTGATGAAATCCTCTTCCTGCTCAACAGAAAATGGAAATATGTTATCTGCTGTCTCTATGCGCATCTGTCCCGGGTGCACTCTCTTTATCCCTTTAACAGTTCCTATGGCTATGCTTTTGCGCAGTAAACGGAATCTTATCTCCATCTTGCCTGCGTCAATCTCAACGGTCTCGAATATCAGATAGAGCGAGCGGAGCAACATGAACAGTGTATAGGGGGTAATTATCAGGAATCCTATTATCAGATAACTGTCGGATGCTATAGTTGCAAAGTTCGTCGCTATGAATATTACAAGTACAATGAACATTGCACTGTATATGCCTGCTGTAATCTTTATTACAGGCTTTTTCTTGTAGAAGAGGCTTCTGTATTTTGTCATTTTTTGAATTTGATTCTTATGTTACGCATGAACTGCAGGTATCCGCACCGTTGTACGGCGCTCTCCTTGAACAATGCTTCGAATTTTTCCTTTGTAAGGTTCAGCCAATCATCCTTGTGCATGGAGAGCAACTCATCTGTGGGGTTGAATTGCTGTTCGTTGTGTGATTGAGCAAATCTGTTGTGAGGGCATGCGCTTTGGCATTTGTCGCATCCATAGAAGCAGTTCCCGTCATCCTCTTTTACCCATTCGGGGAGTTCGTCGCGATGTTCTATTGTGAGGTACGATAGGCAACGGCGTGCGTCTATACCATCTTCGCTCAATGCGTTTCCGGGGCATGCCTCTATGCAGGCATGGCAGTTGCCGCAGTGATTCTCTGCGTAGGGAGTGTCGGGCTCAAGTTCTATGTCGAGGAAGAGTTCGCCGAGGAAGAAGTGGGTACCTGCGCCGGGTATTATGAGCTGTCTGTTGCGTCCGCACCAACCCAGTCCCGCCTGTGTGGCAAGGTAGCGTTCAAACACCGGCGCCGAGTCGCAGAAGGCGCGTCCGCGTGCGGGGGTGAGGGTATTGATGTATGCGAGCAACAGATGGAGCTTGTCCTTTACAACCTTGTGGTAGTCTTTGCCCTGTGCATACATAGACAGAAAGGGTATTGCCTTGTCTGTGTAGTAGTTCTGTGCTACGACAACGATGCTTTTTGTCCCTTCTACAAGCAGTGCGGGGTTCATCCTTTTTTCGAGATTGCCCGCCATATATGCCATTGCGGCGTTACAGCCCGATGCCAGCCACTGTTCGAATCTGTCGCGCACATCTTCGGGCAACGCTTTTGCCGGTGCGATGCCGCATGAGTGGAATCCGAGTTCCGAGGCTTTCTGTTTTATGAGTGATGCAAGCTGCTGTCTTGTACTCATTCTATCACTTTGAATGTATATCCCTGTTCCAACAGCCATTCGATGGAGCGGGGCAGGGCATATTTTAAGTTGGTGTATGAGCGCATGGAGTCGTGGAACGTTATTATTGAGCCGTTCCTCACATATTTCTTTATGTTTGCAAGCACATCCTCGCCATAGAGACGGAAACTGTAGTCGCGCGTTACAAGATCCCACATTATTATCTTGTAACGTTTGCTTAGTTCGTTGTATATGGTGCGGCGGATGATGCCGTGCGGTGGGCGGAAGAGGTTGCTGTGCAGGAATGCGTCGGCGTGGTCTACGTTCTCGATATATTTTTTTGTTTTGACAAAAATACCCTTCTTGTGGTTGAACGTGTGGTTGCCTATGCGGTGTCCGCCTTCGACGACCATGCGGAACTCGTCGGGAAACTTGTGTACATTGTCGCCTACCATAAAGAATGTCGCCTTTACGTTGTAGCGGGCAAGCACATCGAGCACCCACGGAGTAACCTCAGGGATGGGACCGTCATCAAAAGTCAGGTACACCGCTTTTTCATCGGGATTCATTCTCCAGATTGCCTGAGGATATAACCTGCGGAAAAAGGGGGGTACCTGCTCTATAAACATACCTTAAAGCTGTTTAGGGTGTTTGTCCTTGTTATGAACGGCGTTTGCGCCAATTGTTGTACTCGTTGTTGAACACACTTTCGTATTTGGCATACTCCTGCCTATAGTCGGCGCCTCCTTGCTTCAGAATATCTATTGCCATGTTCAACAGACGCAGATTCATGGCAAATTCGCTTGATACAGCGTTGAAGTGGCGTCGGCTCAGTGAGTTGCACCATTTCATGTACTCTATCAGTGCGTTTGCCGACTGGTCGACAATCTTCATTGTCTCCTCTTTCTTGCCGAGGCGCATATATGTTTCTGCCATTGAGAGGGCGCCAAGGTCTGCCTTGTGGGGTACAATGCTGCTTGGAATCACCTTTTCGGCATATTCAAGAACTTCGAGTGCTCTCTTCTCCTCTCCCTCGTCTACAAGACGTTCGGCAAGCGATGCGAACAACATTCTGTGTGTGTAGACCATACGCTTGGTTGTCTCGTCCATGTAGTAGTCGGGGTTTTCTGCAATGCCACCGAATTTGAAGCGGTTCATCACATTGTCGTACATCTTGTTGGAGTCGATGATGTTCTCATACTGTGAACTGTAACCGAGCTGGCGCCAGTTGAAGGGTGTGATGCGGTGGGCAAGACCTTCGGTTATGAAGAAGTCCGACAACGATGCAAGGTAGTTCTCCTTTCCTACAGTGCGTGACATGTAGAGAGGACGTTCCCAATTTGCTTCGGCAAGCATTTCGAGCAACATGAGGTCACCACGGAAAAGCCTGTTGCGTCCCTTGAGTGATATTGCCATATATTCGGGCATGCTGTCGCGATACTCGTGTGGGATAACCATGCCGGAACGCAATACCGCCTCTTTGTCTATGCGGATATATACAGTATCGGTAGGTATCACATGCATGTTCTTGTCCTTTGAGCGTACCCAATTTTTCATAATGTTCTTTATCTCAAATGGATTGTCGCCAAGTATCTTTTTGTATTTTTCGGAATCCTGGGCATACAGCGCTTTTACTTTAGCCTCCATGTCGGGAACTACGTCAATCGATTCGTTGGCATTTCCTGCATAGTCGATGCGCTTCCATGTGATAGGCAACGAGGGAGAATCGTATGCGGGACGGCGCATCTGGTCGATGTACCAGTCTGTGTGCAGATAGGAGAGGTTGCATACACGTGCATCAGTCCTTACACCCTCTACCTCCTGATTGTACCACAAGGGGAAGGTGTCGTTGTCGCCGCAGGTGAAGATGACAGGGTTCTTGTCCTGTGAGATTGAATTGAGGTAGTTCTGTCCGAAGTCGCGGCATGCATATCGTCCGCTTCGGTCGTGGTCGTCCCAGGTCTGTGATACCATCTGCACGGGGACGAGAAGGCATATTGCAGATACCGCTGTGCTTACTGCAACATTCTTCTTCTTTATCAGCTCAGTGATTGCAGCTACACCCATTCCAATCCATATAGCGAATGCGTAGAACGAACCGGCGAATGCATAGTCGCGTTCACGGGGCTGCATGGGCATCTGGTTCAGGTAGAGCACGATGGCGATACCTGTCATGAAGAAGAGCATGAACACCACCCAGAATTGGCGCACTCCGGCGTCGCCCTTCTTGCACTGCCAGAATATACCGAGGATTCCGAGGATGAGGGGCAGTGCGAAGAATACGTTGCGTCCCTTGTTCTCTTTGAATTCAGAGGGGAGAAGTTCCTGGTTTCCTACAAGCAGATTGTCGATGAAACTTATACCTGTTATCCAGTTTCCGCGATCGAGGTCGCCATGTCCCTGGAGGTCGTTCTGTCGTCCGACGAAGTTCCAGAAGAAGTATCTCCAGTACATGTAGTTGAGCTGGTAGTTGAGGAAGAAACGGATGTTGTCCCACTGTGTAGGCATCTTTATGTTCATTACTTCGCCGGCAACTTTATACTCTACGTTGTAGCCTGTAATCTTGTCGCCGATCCATTGCTCATAGAGATTGGTCTTGGCAAGTCCATACTCTGCGAATTTGCGGTCGTACATACGGGGAAAGAGCATATTCTGTGCATATACTATTTCGTATTTGTGCCCGAGAAGTTCGTATGAATCCTTTTCGTCGGGTGTGGCTTTCTCCTTGCGACCATATTGTGCCGCTCCGTCTATTGTTTGGGCACGCCAATTGCCTCTGCCGACATTTATATATTTATATTCCGAACTGTATGCGGGACCGTAGAAGAGAGGGCGTGTGCCGTATTGCTCGCGACCGAGGTATTCGCCGAGAGTGAATATGTCTTCGGGTGAGTTCTGGTCCATTGGGGTGTTGGCAGCCGAGCGTATCACTATCAGTGCGTATGAAGAGTAGCCTATGATGATGAGCAACATGCAGAGCAGCGAGGTGTTGAGCATGCGTGCGTTTATCCAATATTTCTGCTGCACCTTGCGCATGAGAAGTACTGCAAGCAGGGCAAGCACCACGATTCCTATCAATATGCTCGAGAAACCGTGTCCGTAGAAGGGTATTCCGAGCATGCCTATTGTGGTGAGGAATGATGCTATCTGGCGGTTGCGGCTCTTCTCCTTTTCGCTTTCGTATATACCCCAGACAATTGCACCGAGCATCAGCAGTATGTATATGATAACTCCTGTGTTGAATGGCATTCCGAGTGTGTTCACAAAGAAGAGTTCGAACCATCCGCCCACTTTAACCACGCCGGGTACGATACCGTAGAGCACTGCCGCCACGAGCACCATAGAGAGTATGAGTGCTACGATTGAGCCCTTGAGGTTGGCATTGGGCACCTTCTTGTAGTATGCCACAAGGACAATTGCGGGGATACAGAGAAGGTTCAGGAGGTGGACACCGATAGAGAGTCCTACGAGGTAGGCTATCAGTATGAGCCATCTGTCGCTGCGTGGGTCGTTTGCAACATCCTCCCATTTGAGTATGAGCCAGAATACCACTGCCGTGAAGAGTGATGAGTAGCCGTAAACCTCTCCTTCCACTGCGCTGAACCAGTATGTGTCGCTCCATGTATATGCGAGTGCGCCCACAAGTCCCGAACCGATGATGGTTATTGTCTGTGAGGTGGTTATCTCCTCGCCATTTTTTACTATCAGCTTGCGCACAAGGTGAGTGATGCTCCAAAAGAGGAACATGATGCCTGCGGCACTGAGCACTGCCGACATTATGTTTACCATGAGCGCTACCTTGTCGGGCGATGCAAAGAGCGAGAAAAAGTTTGCAGTGAGCATGAAGAAAGGTGCTCCGGGCGGGTGACCTATCTCCAATTTGTTACCTGAGAGAATGAATTCGGGGCAGTCCCAAAAACTTGCTGTGGGCTCTACGGTGAGGCAGTAGGTCAACGTCGCAACGAAGAAGCATAGCCAGCCGAAGAGGTTGTTTACTCTGTTGTAGCTTTTCATATATGGGAGATTCTATAAATTAACTTCAAATTATTCTTTAGGGTGTTCTATATTATTTCTTTGCAGGGTGCCTGCTCTGCTCGGCACCGGTTCGCTCCACAAAATCTTGGCAAAGGTACTTAATAGTGGCGAGATGAGCAAATATTGTTTGTTAAGATACGTTGATATGAGCCTTTTATGCGCGATTTGCCTCGGTGCTGTGCCTGTATAAATGCGTTAGCGGTGCAAGTACTTGCACCGCTAACGCTATGATTTTTGTCGTTTTCATTGCTCTTCGAAGCTCTGCCATAATGCCTCCTGTGGAACAGGGGCTGTTATTCTGATGGTCTCTTTCGATACGGGGTGTATGAATTCTACACTGCGGGCATGCAACGAGATGCTTCCGTCTGGGTTTGAGCGCTTGGCACCGTACTTCAGGTCGCCTTTTATGGGGCAGCCTATTGCTGCAAGCTGGCATCTTATCTGGTGGTGGCGTCCTGTGAGCAGCTCCACCTCTATAAGATTATACATGCGTGAGGAGGCTATGACCTTGTAGCGCAGTGTCGCTTTTTTTGAGTTCTTCACCTCTTTGTCGTGAGCGAAACTTTTGTTCATCTTTTCGTTGCGCACTATCCAGTGGTTGAGCTCCTTTTCGGGCTCTGACGGCAACTCTTTTGTTATAGCCCAATATCTTTTGTCTACTTTCCCGTCGCGGAACATCCCGTTGAGCCGTTCAAGTGCCTTGCCGGTCTTGGCAAAGATGACTATTCCGCTTACGGGGCGGTCGAGACGGTGGGGGAGTCCCACGAATACGTTGCCAGGCTTGTTGTATTTTTCTTTGAGGTATTGTTTGAGGGTGTCGCACAATGAGGGGTCGCCGGTCTTGTCGCCCTGAACAATTTCGCCTGCCCTTTTGTTTATTATGATTATGTGGTTGTCCTCGTATAGTACGTTCATCGCGTCTGTGTGGTTATTTGTTCTGTTTTGCGCCCAATGCGCTGAGTATGATTTTCTCCGAGAAGTTCTTTAAAAATTCTTCGTCCTTGTGCTTGTTGATGACTCCTTTGATGAAGGGTATCTCGAGCCCGTTGAGACAGAAGTGGAGGAAGCGGGCTGTGAGGTCGGGGCTTTCGACGTTGAATATACCTTGCTGTTGTCCGTCTGCTATGATGGAACGGAAGAGGGCTATCTCGTGTATGTCGAATGTGCGGCGTATGTGTTCCACTATCCACATGTTGCCGAAGTATTCCGAGTGGAGTCCGCTGTTGCGGCGCACAATGCTTCGTGTGATTCTGAGTCGCACAAATATAAGCTTGATGAGTTTCTTGTCGGGTGAAATGTTTTCCGAAGCAACTTTTTTCATGGCAGAGGAGATTTTTTTCATCTCGCTCTCTATGGAGGCTTCAAGCAACTCTTCCTTGCTCTTGAAGTATGTGTAAATTGTTCGGCGGCTTTTGTTCGAAGCTACGGCAACATCACCTATGGTGGTGCTTTCGATGCCTTGCTGGGCGAACAATCGTCTCGCTACATCTATTATCAATTCTCTTGTGTCAACTGTAGGCATTGTTGGATATGTTGTAGTTCTGTTTTGTGGTTTTGAGTTCTCGTTGTTTGAGCCCTCTCGTTGCGAAATGCAAATATACGCTTTTTGCACAAGTGTGCATACTTTTTTGAAAGTAATTATTGTGAACAGATGTTAAATTCGAAAAAAGTGTCTCTGAAATTTGGAGTGTATTGAAAAAAGCTCTACCTTTGCATCAGTTTTGAAAACCGCATCGCGGGGTGGAGCAGTGGTAGCTCGTTGGGCTCATAACCCAAAGGCCGGAGGTTCGATCCCTTCCCCCGCTACTAAGAGCAAGCGCATCACATGAGTGATGCGTTTTTTTGTTGTTTATATGCATGTTGAATTATTGGCTGGCTTTGCCTATATCTTGCGTTGTCGCGGGTATTCTTGTAACTTGCAAAAAGAAAAGAGACCGGGTCAAAAGTGTTTTGGCTCGGTCTCCTTCTTTTTGTATTAGTATCTTCTACAGGACTACCATTCCCAGTCGAAACGTCTGATATCCTCTTCGACAAGTGAATCGCCCATCTGTACCTCTACAATCTGCAGGTCGCTGACAGCCTTTATGGCATGCTTCTGTCCTTTCTTGATTGCAACGACATCGCCGCGTGAAACACGGCTCATGACACCGTCGAGTACTACAATGCCTTCGCCGTCGACAATTGTCCACACCTCCTGACGGTGCTCGTGAATCTGATAGCTGATGTAACGACCGCTCTTCAGGTGAAGGACCTTTGTCAGCGACATGTATCCGTCGCTGTATGTGGTGTTGTCGAGCACTCTATAGTTGCCCCATCTGCGCTCTTCGTACATGGGACGCGGAGAGAGATTGTCTACATAGTTCTTGATATTCTCGCTGCACTCCTTGCCACATACAAGAATACCGTCGGGGCTGCCTGCCACAACAATGTCTTTCACCCCGTTGCAGAAGACGGGTATGCCAAGTTCGTTTATTACATGAGTGTTCTCTGCCTGCTCACCAAGAACTGCATTGCCAATGGCGTTTGACGACAGCTCTTCGGTGAGGGAGTTCCATGTACCAAGGTCCTTCCATTTCCCGTCGAAAGGAACAACTGCCACCGACTCGGCTTTTTCGGCAACCTCGTAGTCGAAACTGATCTTTGGCAGTTCGCCGTAGCGGTTGCGAAGCTCGGTAAACGATGATGCCTTTATATATTTCTCGAGTATGGCGACCATGTATCCGAGACGGAATGCAAAGACACCTCCGTTCCATAGGGCGCCCTCGGCGAGAAGCTCCTCGGCACGTTTCGTGTCAGGTTTTTCGGTGAAACGTTTCACACGAAGTACGCTCTTGCCGGCATCTTCGCCCTTGGGGACAACATATCCGAACTTTGTGGAGGGGTGGGTAGGAGTTATACCCATGAGTACCATGTCGGCTGCGTCGTTTTCTACCGCAGCAACCATGTCGGCAATCACATCGAAATATTCTCTCTCCGTGTAGGGGTCGCACGGCATTATCACCACAACCTCGTCGTTGCTGCACTCTTTTGCCATCGAAAGATAGCCCGATGCAAGTGCAATGGCGGGGAAAGTGTCTCTACGCTCGGGTTCTGTAACAATATCCACATTGTCGCCCAATTGATTGATTATTATATCGTGCTGTGAAGAGTTCGTGGCAATGGTTATCTTGCCCGACAGACGCGACTCGTTTATCTGGCGCACAACGCGCTGCACCATAGACTCCACGTCGCCCGACGGTGTCTGCAACAGTGGCAGGAACTGCTTCGAACGCGCGTTGTTGGACAACGGCCAGAGACGTTTGCCCGAACCTCCCGACAATAATATTATCTGCATATCTGTATGTTTTTATATTCTGTTTTTATCTTTCGGCACGCATGGGGTTGTTTAGAAAATCTTCGTATGCTGCCTTTATTCCATCTTCGAGTTCTGTGCGGTATTTCCATCCCATGGCAGCGCTCTTGGATACGTCGAGCAATTTGCGCGGTGTGCCGTTGGGCTTGGAAGTGTCCCAAAGTATCTCTCCTTCGTATCCGACAACCTTAGCCACAAGCTCGGTGAGTGCCTTGATTGTGATCTCTTTGCCTGTACCTGCGTTTACAGTCTCGTTGCCGCTGTAGTTGTTCATCAAGAAGAGACATAGGTCGGCAAGGTCGTCGACATAGAGAAATTCGCGCAACGGGGTGCCGTCGCCCCAGCAGGTTACCGACTCTTTGCCCTCGCACTTTGCCTCGTGGAAGCGGCGGATGAGCGCCGGCAACACATGGCTGTGGGTGGGGTGGTAGTTGTCGTTGGGACCATAGAGATTTGTGGGCATCACACTTATGTAGTCAGTGCCATACTGACGGTTGAGATATTCGCAATACTTCAGTCCCGAAATTTTGGCAAGCGCGTATGCTTCGTTTGTCTCTTCGAGCGGGGAGGTAAGCAGGCAACTCTCCTTCATGGGTTGCGGTGCAAGGCGCGGATAGATGCACGATGAACCGAGGAAAAGCAGTTTCTTGCAACCGTTCTGCCATGCTGCATGGATGACGTTCATCTCGAGAATCATATTCTCGTACATGAAGTCGGCAAGGGCATTGCTGTTTGCCACTATTCCGCCCACCTTCGCAGCTGCCAGGAATACGTATTCTGGTTTCTCCTCTTCGAAGAAGCGTTCAACCTCCTGCTGACGGCAGAGGTCGAGTTCCTTGTGCGTGCGGGTGATGATGTTGGTGTAGCCGTTGCGTTGCAGCTCGCGCACTATAGCCGAGCCTACCATTCCGCGATGTCCGGCAACATATATCTTAGCGTTTTTCTCCATCACTCTTTGCTTTTATTTTACAATACCTTTTTCGAGATACTCGGCAAGGTTTGTGCGTATGTGTTCTCCTGCGCGTTCTACGGCAACCTTTGCCATATCAGCGTCCACCATTATCTTGACCAACTGTTCGAATGTGGTCTTTGTGGGGTTCCATCCGAGTTTTTCGCGCGCTTTTGTGGGGTCGCCCCAAAGGTTCACCACATCGGTGGGACGGAAGAAGTCGGGCGATACCTCTATAAGCACTTTGCCGGTAGCTTTGTCGATGCCCTTTTCGTCGATGCCTTCACCAACAAATTCGAGCTCTATTCCCACATGCTTGAAAGCATGGTAGCAGAATTCGCGCACCGAGTGCTGTTCGCCGGTGGCAATGACAAAGTCTTCGGGTTTGTCGTTCTGCAATATCAGCCACATGCACTCTACATAGTCTTTGGCATATCCCCAGTCGCGCAGCGACGAAAGGTTGCCGAGATAGAGCTTCTCCTGTTTGCCCTGCTTGATGCGTGCAGCGGCGAGTGTTATCTTGCGTGTAACGAATGTCTCGCCACGTCGCTCCGACTCGTGGTTGAAGAGGATGCCCGAGCGGCAGTCCATTCCGTATGCCTTGCGATACTCCTTCACAATCCAATATCCATAGAGCTTTGCCACTGCATATGGGCTGTAGGGGTGGAAGGGGGTCTCTTCGTTCTGCGGCACCTGCTCCACTTTGCCATAAAGTTCAGAGGTCGATGCCTGATAGATTCTGCAACTCTCTACAAGACCGCACTGACGGACAGCCTCGAGCACGCGCAGAACACCTGTCGCGTCGACATCGGCTGTGAATTCGGGTGCGTCGAAACTTACCTGCACATGGCTTTGTGCTGCAAGGTTGTATATCTCGTCGGGGCGGACAAGACCTATCACTTTAATAAGGCTCATGGAGTCGCCCATGTCTGCGTAGTGGAGGTGAAAACGGGGATGACCTTCGAGGTGCGATATGCGCTCTCTGAAGTCGACCGATGAACGGCGTATGGTTCCGTGTACTTCGTAGCCTTTTTCCAAAAGGAATTCCGACAAGAAAGAACCATCCTGTCCGGTAACACCGGTTATTAAAGCTGTCTTCGACATATTTATGATTTTTGAGTATACTATGTTGTAACGTAATTCTGCAAAGGTAATATATTTTATCCAACTATCAATGTTAATGGGGAAACATTGATAGCCTCGAGTGGTTTTAGGCTGATTGCGATGTGATTTTCGCACAAAATGATTAACTTTGCAGAATAGGCACAGAAAAACACTAAACTAAAATGAATAAACGTATTGTCTTTCTTGATTATTTGAGAGTTTTTGCATGTTTCCTTGTGATGCTGGTCCATGCAAGTGAGAATTTCTATGGCGCCGAAGGTTCTACCGATATGGCAGGTCCCCAATCATTCCTTGCCAACGAGGCAGACAGATTGTGGGTGTCGGTCTACGACGGCTTTTCGCGTATGGCTGTGCCCCTGTTTATGATTGTTTCGGCATATCTGCTGGTACCCATGAAGAGAGGAATGTCGTCGTGGCAGTTCTATGCAAAGCGATTTTCGCGCATCATCCCCCCGTTCCTTGTATTCATGATTCTTTATAGTACATTGCCCTTGCTTTGGGGTCAGATAGACAGTGCAACTTCCATGAAGGACCTTTCGCGTCTGCTCTTGAACTTCCCAACATTGGGCGGACACTTTTGGTTTATCTATCCGCTGATAAGCCTTTATCTCTTCATCCCTATAATATCTCCCTGGCTGGAGAAAGCTTCGGCACGCGAGGAGCGTTTCTTCATCGGACTTTTCCTGCTCTCCACCTGTATGCCTTTCCTTAACCGCTGGTGCGGTGAGATCTGGGGACAGTGCTTCTGGAACGAGTTCCACATGTTGTGGTACTTCTCGGGATTCCTTGGCTATCTGGTACTTGCACATTATATCCGTGTGCATCTGTCGTGGAGCCGCGGCAAACGTTTCACTGTAGGTCTTGCTGCCATGATCGTGGGTGCTTTCCTTACAATCTACTCTTTCTATGTGCAGGCTGTGCCGGGCATTGTTCACCCGACACCTGTCATTGAGATCGGATGGGCATTCTGCACGCTCAACTGCGTAATTCTCACTGCCGGCACATTCCTTATGTTCACCTGCATAGATTCGAAAGAGGCTCCTGCCATTGTTACAGATATGTCAAAGATGAGCTATGGCATGTATCTGATGCATATCTTCTGGCTCGGTCTGTGGGTAACACTCTTGAAACAGACATTGGCACTGCCCACCATCGTTGCCATTCCGGCAATTGCAGTTGCAACATTCATAAGCTGCTACCTGACAGCGAAAATCATTTCATATATTCCCGGTAGCAAATGGATAATCGGTTAAGAGGATGTTTAAATTTATTAGTGTCCGGTAAACATGCTTAAGCCCTTAAGGTTCTATTCTTTAAGTTGCTACAAGCCCCATTGCTTCATTGAGATGTTCATTGCTTCATTGATGCGCATTAAGCTTTTAGGCAGACTGCGCCAATGACTTTTGGAAAGAGGCGAGGACTGTTTGAGCCCATATGAAGTATGGGCGAGTTCCGCAGCCCCAAAAGT
>JAZNKR010000117.1:0-5492 GCA_045578665.1 Bacteroidaceae bacterium
GCAGCACCCAAAAAACAAGCAGGTAGTTCAAGAGGCACCATTGCGGGCGAGCAATGTTTGCGACGACGGGAACTTTAGTTCCCCCAAGGAGTGTGCTTTAGCACCCTCTTTGACTGAAAGATGTCGCTTGCGACTCTTGAACAAAAAAGAGGTTGACTGGAATTTCCGTGTGCCGGGCGTTTTGGTACTTTTGCGCAACAAAAGTACATGACAGAACGACAACAAAAAGAATACAAGACAACAGACCAAGGGTAAGTGAATGGCTGAATATAAGAACTGTTGATTAGCAATATAAGCCTAGGGCGAAAATATCGGTTCGCCCCTACAGGACCTCTCCCGTAGAGAGGGAATCAAAATGTGTGGAAGAGATCCCTCGGCGCTGCGCTTTGTCGGAATGACAAATACGCAGTAGGGGCCAAAGGCAATGGCAAGTATGACTATCCCTGGAAAAGGTTGACACTTTTTAGAGCGGTTAACCAATAGAGTTTACATTACAACTGAAACGGTTTAAATCAGTCTCTTTTGTGAACTGTTTTAGTTTTCGGGACTATACTCGGAGATGAATTCCTCATATAAGGCCACAGGACCAAGATGCCACAATTTGGTTGACTCATCAGCCAGTCTTGCATAGAATGCAGATGAGTAAAGTGTCTTAATCGCCTTGACAATGCTTATGCCCTTATCTTCTGCAAGCATATTAGCAAGCCAGCTCATCTTGGACGGAAGCAACAGATACAGATTATCCTGCGATACGGTCATGTTCATAACGTAATTTCTTTAGCTTCTATAAAAGTTATTGTCTCCAAGGCTTTCTTGGTGTGAAAAAGGAATTGGTCTACTAGCCTGTAAGTCCTTAATTCAGAAATAAGCACTTGCTTACTTATCAAACCGCCTTCGTAGAGCGCAAATGCTGCATACACGCGATCATTGGCAACAGGGCCATAAACAATGTCATATTCATGCGTAAAGTCTTTCCTTATACGGTTATTCATTACAAAGTCGACCCATTCATCAGTTGGAGTATCAAATATAAGTTTTTTAAGCTTTGAACCCGACAAGTCATCATACTCATATGTGCATACATATCCTTTAAGGCTCTTTTTCTCATCCATCTTACGTCTGACCCATGCCTCGGCCTGTTCGAAGGACGTTGTTGTGTAAAATCCCCTGCCATAATCCAATGTGCGGTTGGACACCCTGATTTCAGGGGTCTCGACTTTTTCTAAACTTCCATGATATAACTTCATTTGTAACTTTCCTTCCTTTCCTTAATGAATTCATCAATCTCCTCAATTATCCATTGACGGCTCTGAGTATGCAGAACTTCAAAATGCTCTGCCAAATAGTCGAGAACTCCACTATCGGACATAATGGCGATTGTTTCATCTCTTCCAACTCCCTTCTCTTTCATATACTGCTCAATACAGAACGATAGGAAATATGCAATATCTTGTTTCTTTTTATCCATTACGGTCTATTTATGGAGTTTACTCCGCAAAATTAAATCTTTCTATGGTTAATGCAAACATCGGGTCGTGAAAAACACTTAATCAGGCGCCCAATTAAGGTTACATCTCTTGCGGAGAGATGTAACCTTAATTACAGTAGACATAAATTTAAACCCAATTATAATATTTAAACAAATGAAAAGATTTACTTTGATTCTTTCGTTGTTGGTGGCTATGGTTACCACAGCGATGGCGCAGGGTGTTCTCATTGACAGAACATCTCTGCTTGCAAATTTTACTGAAACCCAATGCGAATGGACTTCGGAGGAATTGACAGCGCCAGAGGGCGAATTCAAGAAACTGCGTATAACATTCATGGAGAATAACAACAATGCTCTTTTGAATTATCATCCATTTGTTACAATTGCAGAATTCTATCTTTACGACAAGGACGGCAATGTTGTAGAACTAGCAGAAAGCAATTTCAGTAGTAATGCGACTCAAAGCACTGAAGGTTCTCTGGCCGCAATTTGTGATGGTATTACTACTGGTGCAGGCACTGCTTATGATTGGTACTGGCACTCTATGTATAATGGCACACCTAATCCTAACGGTTATCACTATCTTGAGATTGACCTAACAGATATTGATGCAGATCTAAGCACTTATAAAATTGGTTGGGTGACACGAAATAAGAATGCAGTTCCTGCAGAAATTTATATTACAACAGGTGCAACAACTAAAGAGGTAAGAACATTGGCAAATGCACACACCATGATGCCTGCATTGACAACTAACGAGAGTGCTCCAATCCTCTATAAAATAAAGAATGTGCGTAATGGTAATGTTTATGCCAACTATGCGGGCAATAGCAATACAATGACGTTGTCTTCAGAGTTAAGCACTAGTTCATATTTCTATTTCACTGGAAGTATTACGGATGGTGTTGCCACTGTTAAAATTCACAATCTCGCAGCAGACGGCAAGTTGTGTGCGGCATACAACTCATGGACAAATGATGGTATTGACTGGTATATTCAAGGGCAGGAGACAGGTTTGTCCATATCAAACAAATTGGATTGTAATGGTGATTCTAATACTGGCACATCATGGAATAACGCACGAAATGAAAGTCGACTTGTAGAGTATTGGAGCGGCGATGATATTGGGTCTTCTTGGGAATTTGAGCGTGTACACGTAGTTAACCCTTCATTAGAGACTTTGGTTATAGAAGAGATCGGCAGTGCGGCAACTGAAATTGATGAAAACACATGGTATGTACTGAACAATGTTGGAAAAAATAACTATGTAAGCCAAGAAGAAACTTCATGGAAAATGCGCGATGCCTCAAATTTACCCAAAGGTAGTGTTGCCGCAGAAAAAGCAGGATATCTGTTTAGAATTATCAAGGCAGCAGATGGAGAGCATTACAACATAATTTCAGGTAATGGTATGACTTTTATGCTCGGTTATAACACTGCAAACACAGCTCTTAAACCTATTGACTTTGAAATAGGTCTTATTGGAGAATCCTCTGACATTTTCTATATGTACGATACAAAACATGGCTATACAGCCGACGGTCAAGGCAGTGGTTATAATTTTGTCGGCTGGTCTTCAACCCCACCAACATCAGCAGGCGGCAATGATAGTTATAGATTCTTGCCAGTTAAACTAGTTCAGGGCAATATGAACCAATACGAGCTCGAGGCTCTTATTGCTGAAATAGAAGCTATGAACATTGTTGCCGGTACAAACATTGCAGATTACACAGAAGCAACTGTTAATGCTCTTAACAATGCTATTGCTGCTGCAAAAGCAGTTGAAACTGCCACAGAGGATGATGTTGAAACACTGCAGGCTGCACTCGACGGTTTGAGAATTGTTCTCCCAGACCCTGACAAGTTCTACTATTTTGATTGTGTATACAAACTTGGTACAGAAGAGATTCGCCGCAAGTTGCACATTAATGCCAACAACCAGTTGAATTGGGTAGCAACTCAAGCCGCTTTTGACGCTGCAGGCTCACGCGCAATCTTCCAGTTTGAAGAGGGTACAACTCCTAACACTGTAAAGATTAAGAGTGTACACACACAGAGTTATATGGGTGCTATCAGCGGTACTATTACATTCGGCGAAACAGGCGCAGACATCACAATTGCTCGTACAAACTCAAACGAGGTTGACGGAACATTGAAACCAACCACGGTAATGTTCACCACAGACGGCACAGCCGGTATCCATGCAAATGCCAACCCTGTTACTGCATACAACAACATCGCCATATCTAACCACTATGAATTGAAAGAGGTTACAGACTTCAAGCACACCCTCAATGTTACAGAGGCCGGTTGGTCAACTTTGGTTCTTGGTTTCAATGCTACAATCCCAACTGCTGAGGGCTTCAAGGCTTATACAGTTGCTTCGGTAGAGGATGGTTACGTTAAACTTGCAGAGGCTACCGGTGTATTGGGTGCAAACACTCCTATCATCGTAAACGCTCCTGCAACTAACTATGATTTTGCATATACGACAGAGGTTGCGACAATTACAGAGAGCGGCCTTGAGGGTACACTCTACAACAAGAACATCCAGCCGGATGGTGTTGCTTATGTCCTTTCAAACAAGAATGGCATCGGTCTCTACAAGGCTGTATTGAATCAGGCAGAAGGCACAGCATTCCTCAACAACGCCAACAAGGCATACCTTGTAGTTCCTGCAACAGAGGGTACTGCAAATGTTGCTTCTTACAGCTTCCGTTTCGGCGAGGGTACAACAGGCGTTGAGAACGTGGTTGTTGAGAACGAGGTTAAAGCTATCTACGACCTTACAGGCCGCCGCGTTGAGAACATCAGCGCTTCTGGTATTTACATTGTTGGTGGTCGCAAGGTGTTGGTTAAATGATTAAAAAGGCGAATTTCTGCGTTACGCTAGCCCGCTAAATCCTCATTTACACAAAAGTAAACTGCGGTTTAGCGAGCGTCGCAAGCCTTGAACTTCATCCTTTCTATTTCATTTAACTGAGATATGGAAATAATCCCGTAGGGGCGGGGTTCGCCCGCCCTTACGAGGAATAAAAAAAGAGATTCCTCACTCTGTTTCGGGATGACACAATCGCAAGGAGTTGTCATTTCGAGCCAAAAGCGAGAAATCTCAAAAAAACTAAAAAAAATAATTATACAAGATATGAAGAAGACATATGTATCTCCTCTGATGACAGAGGTAAATATCGAGGCAGCACAGATGCTTGCAGCTTCATTGAAGATGGATGGAACAAATACAGTAGACACCTCAGAAAACGGCGCTCAGCTCGGTGGTGGTCGCCGCGGTGAATGGGGAAATCTTTGGCAGTAAAAATTATGGAGAGCAAATTTGCTCTCCATAATTTTTATCTGCTAGATTTCCCCATCGCGAGCCTTTTAGCAATGGGTCGCGCGTAGTGCAGGTAAACTCCCTCCCGGCTTCGCCGTATTTGCCTTTAGCGAAGTTGCTTCCGTTCGTTGTGTAATTACAAACCAGTTTGCATTACACTCACTTACTCGCAACTTTATCCTCTTTGAAAAGAGGGAGAGTTTATTTCCTCCCTTGTCAGGGGAGGAGTTTTGTCGCTGCAAACAATTGCTCCCCTGTAGGGGAGCTCCGCGTAGCGGTGAGGGGTATGTGTCAAGGACGACTCGATGTTGTAACAACATAACTGAAGTAAATCCCCTGTGGCGTGCGCCACAGGGGATTTACTTCAGTTATACTTTATCGGGCAACTGCTCTTACTTTATAAAAGCCTTTTTACCATCAATAATATATATTCCCGGTTGTGTAACCTGCTCAAGCTTGCGGCCGCTGAGGTCATAGATACCTTTCAGCTTTTCGTTTACACCTTTCACCTCCTCAATGCACTCGATTGATGTCAAGGTCTCACCGTCGGCTTCGATGTACTCTGTATTGTCGGTCTCAAGCGTGAATTTCTTTATAACCATACACCGCTGACCGTCGATGTTGACAAGGAGGCCGAGCGATACGGTCGTCTCTTCATCGAGGCTGAACCTT
>JAZNKR010000118.1:0-2598 GCA_045578665.1 Bacteroidaceae bacterium
TCAACAGCCAACCTGCCTATATTGAGTAAACTGATTAATCTGCCGAGTGGAGGCGATACCACATTCATGGCAGAAGTGTGGTTTGTCAGCAAACTTGACAAACGAAATATGTTTTGGGGCACGGGAGGACTACGCATCATTGACCCCTATTTCCAGATTCCCATTAAGATTTCGGCACGCGGACAATATGGAGTGAGAATCTCTGACAGTGCATTGTTCCTAAAGAAACTGATAGGAACTCTTGCGTATGTAACCACCGAGCTGGTAGAAGAGCAGTTCCGCATAGACGTGATAGAGACAGTAAAGGTTTCTATCGCCAAGTTCATGAAAGAAAATAATGTCAACATCAACGAACTCGGCGTAAGCTACAAGGAATTATCGAAGGCCATTGCCAAAGACCTACAAACCGTATACGACGAGTATGGCGTGGAGTTGTTGAATTTCAATGTAGAGGATATCGGTTTTGATGAGAATGACAAGGGCTACCAAACTGTGATGGAAGGTGTAGCCGAACAGGCCAAGTTGAGCAAGTTGGGTGTAAGCTACGTGCAACAGAAACAACTCGACATCGCACAGACAGCAGCAGGCAATGAAGGTGTGGGTAACTTTATGGGCATCGGTATGGGGCTTAGTATGGGCAATGCTGTAGGGCAGATGGTGGGTAGTACTATGCAGGCTATGTCGCAAGCTCCGCAGATGTCATCATACTATGTGGCCAAAAACGGACAGACCACGGGGCCATTCACGATAGATGTGGTGCAGGGTATGATAGCACAGGGCGAAGTTACCGCTACTACTTATATATATAAGGTAGGCGGTCAGGCTTGGGTGTTGGCAACTGATGATGCCGAACTTTCACGTCTGTTTGCGATGATGACACCTCCGCCTCCACCACCTCCAGTGGGTATGTAATAGTAAAACGGAGTTTAAACCACAAACACAAATAGAGTATGAAAAAAGTATTATTCCCTTTGATGGTAGTGCTTGCCGTAGCTTGCACGGCAGGCATCTATTACTTGCTTTTCGATGAGCAGACAACCAAGTTGTTTTATATAAATACCGTAGCTACTTGTCTGGCCGAGGTGGTGCTGCTGGCCAACATCCCCATCTGGTCGGGTGAGAAGTTGATGACGGTGAAGAATGCTGCCGTATCGGTTTCAATCAATGTATATGCCATATTGCTGTTTTTGTGGACTACCATATACACGCTTGTCATATACAATCCGGAAGAAGAGAACTTCAAATCACTTTACATAGGATTGTTGTGTATTACTCTCCTATTCGTTATCCTTTGCGGTGCGACATTGATTGGAGGTGAGGTTACAGAGAAGCACGTCAAGGAACAGGAAACAGCGGTAAGTAGCAAGAAGGTATTTGTTTTCTCAGCACAGGAATCGTTGATGAACATCAAGGATGCACTGCACAGTGATGATTCGGAATGGAAGGATGAGACATTGCGTGCTTTGCGTATTATTGCAGACAAGATTGGGGCAATGCCTACGGAGAAATTGAGTAAGAATGCCGATGTTGCCAGTGAGTTGAGAACGCGGATGAAAGAAATCGAGGAAATATGCGAAGACCTTGCTGTCGCCGATAACAAGCAAGAAATGCAAGCAAAGATTACACGCAAAACCAACCAACTTAAGAACTATTTAGTAACAATAAAATCAATAATGTAAGACTATGCAAGAAGAAATGAAATGTCCTACTTGTGGCGGTCATAAATTCAAGTCCGAATCCAGGAATACTTTCAAATGTGTCTACTGCGGTTGTATTATCGCACACAAAGAAGAAAATAAGGGGGAAGAGATAAATAGAGAGCTCATGATAGAGAAACCATCAGTGAATCATATCGAGTCTAATTCAATACAACAAAAAGAAGCCAAGAAAAGTGAACTGAGTGGAGAACAAATTATTATTATTGTCGTTTTCATATTCGTAGTCTTGGGAAATATCCTTGGATTGCTATAATAGAAATGTATCGAACAATTACGGTTCTTCGTAAATTTAGAGGCTTACTCACCAGAACATTCTCGCTCAAATGATAGAATTTCACACAAATCTCACAGATGGCGCGTCGCTTCCGTCACGGTGAATATACTCTATCCGCCGTGTCTAAGTGTCAAGGTCTGTGACCTAAAATGGATTTAGGAGTATTGTACTCAGATCTCATAACCATACAATTTACACTTTTTTCAGATGTGCACACAGCTATGACGTATGAGGGATTTAGTTTCAATTCCCAACAGAAAACTCCACGAAGTCTTCAAGAAATAGACGTAGGCGTATCTTGAAGGCTTTGTGGAGTTTGTTTATACAAAGTTGAGAACTTTCCCTAAAGGTAATATGCCGCTTTATCCTTGCCCTCTTTCCGCCCAGCCCCAAGCCAATCAAAAAGAACGCAGCCACGAGCAGAGAGAGACTGTTCGTTTTTAACGTTTAGTCTGTTATTAGGTTAACTTTCCCGTTTATTTGAGTCTCTTTTCGGCATCTTTACCCTCTCAATTCTTGTAAATAGACCACTATTCACTGCGAACCGAGAGGGTAAATCTACTCGAAAATACCTCTCAACTAAACTTGGAATAAAAACCAAACAGG
>JAZNKR010000119.1:0-11926 GCA_045578665.1 Bacteroidaceae bacterium
TTGCAACTGAGTAAAAATGAATAAGATGCCGAAATAAAACAAATGTTCGTATAAGCGAGTGAATAAAAGTTTGCTTTTATTTCCAACGAGCGCAAAAGAACTTCGGAGAATCCAAAAGCGACCGAAATAGAATGCACCCGGCAAAGAAATATTGATTAATAATTTATAGAACTACCCTTAAGCTCTTCAATGTTGCATCCGGCAAGTTTTTCAAGAGCTGCCTTGGAGGCCTTCTGTTGACTCTCGCGTTTAGAGAATCCGTCGCCGCTGCCGAAGAGCCTGCCGCACACATACACTTCGCTCACAAAGTATTGTCCGTGTGAGTTGTTCTTCTCTTCAACCAGACGGTATTCTACGGGGAAGTGCTTCTTCTGCGAAAGTTCTATCAACCGGCTTTTGTGGTTTACGTCCGAGGTCGCTGCGGTAGATACGTTCACTATATGGTCGAATACGCGTTGCAGCAAGAATTTTTTGCACGCGTCATAGCCTTTATCAATGTATACAGCTCCCACAAATGCCTCGAAAGCGTTCCCGTAGACATAATTGTTGTGCTGTCTGCCTACATTGTGAGATTGCACAAGTTTGTCGAGCCCTAATTGGATTGCGACCTTATTGAGTGTCTCTCGGCATACAAGGTTGCTGCGCGATTTTGTGAGGAATCCTTCCCGTTCTTTCTTGAAACGGGTGTAGAGAAGGTCCGAAACTACTGCATCTATTATTGCATCGCCGAGAAATTCGAGCCTCTCGTTACACATTGCCCTCTTCTTGTTCGCACTTGTTGTAAGCGAACTGTGCGTAAGTGCTATTCTGTAGGGCTCGAGGGAGTCGGGCAGGAATCCCAGGATATTATACAATATACGATAAGACTCCTTATCCTTGCGGAAAAGGAGTCTTAATTCGTTATGCAGTTTCGTTAACACTTTGTATATTATATTTTTTTGAATGCAATACTTGTGTTGTGTCCGCCGAAGCCGAATGTGTTTGAGATGGCAACGTTTACAACTCTTTCTTGTGCCTTGTTGAAAGTGAAGTTCAAGTTGTAGTCTATCTTCTCATCCTCATCGCCCTCTTCGTGGTTGATGGTAGGAGGTACAATGTCGTTTTTGACACTGAGGACAGTCAGCACAGCCTCGAGTGCGCCTGCTCCACCAAGCAGGTGGCCTGTCATCGATTTTGTTGAACTGATGTTCAGCTTGTATGCGTGCTCGCCGAACACAGACTTTATCGCCGATACTTCGGCAATGTCTCCGGCGGGTGTCGATGTTCCGTGTGTGTTTATGTAGTCTACATCTTCGGGTTTCAAACCAGCCTCTTCGATGGCATACTTCATCACTTTTGCCGCTCCTTCGCCATTGGGCAATGGGGCAGTCATGTGGTATGCATCTGCCGAAAGACCTGTACCGGCTACCTCGGCATATATTTTGGCTCCACGAGCTATAGCGTGTTCATACTCCTCGAGTACAAGACATGCACCGCCTTCGCCTATCACAAAACCCTCGCGGCTCTTGCTGAATGGGCGCGAAGCTTTCTCTGGCTCTTCGTTTCTGGTCGAAAGGGCGTGCATCGAGTTGAATCCTCCTACACCTACATGGCATATAGCAGCCTCTGCTCCTCCTGCAAGCATCATATCGGCTCTGCCCAGACGAATCTGGTCGAATGCGTCTATGATTGCATTTGAAGATGAAGCACAAGCCGATGTTGTTACGTAGTTGGGTCCCTTGAGACCGTATCTTATCGACAACATTCCGCTTGTCATGTCGGTAATCATTTTTGTAATAAGAAAAGGAGTGAATCGGGGACCTTTTTCCTGATTCTGTATGAACGAGCCATATTCCTCTTCGAATGCATGCAATCCGCCTACTCCTTCTCCGAATATTACTCCGAAGCGGTCGAGGTTCTCTTTTTCGAGGTCGATGCCGCAATCGCGCATGGCTTCTACTGCGGCTGCAATTCCATAGTGTGAATGCGAATCGACTTTGCGTACCTCCTTCTTATCTAAAAATTCGGTGGCATCAAAGTTCTTGACTTCACATGCAAAGTGAGTCTTGAACATTGACGCATCGAAATGGGTAATAGGTCCGGCGCCGCTAACGCCCGCTTTGGCGTTTTCCCATGTTGTGGGAACATCATTTCCGATGGGCGATACAGCACCCAGGCCTGTTACAACTACTCTTCTTAGTTTCATGACGAAACAAAGGGTTTAGATTACAGAAAGGTGCTTACTTGTTTGCAACCTCTTGTTCTACAAATTTAATAGCATCACCTACTGTAGAGATTTTCTCTGCGAGATCGTCGGGGATAGAGATACCGAATTCGTCCTCAATCTCCATGATAAGTTCTACTGTATCCAAAGAATCTGCGCCGAGGTCGTTTGTGAAGCTTGCTTCGTTTGTTACCATAGACTCTGCTACACCGAATTTCTCAACGATAATGCTTTTTACTCTTGATTCAATTTCTGACATAGTTATATGTTTTTGAAAGTTTATGGTGCAAAATTATGATAATTTTCCAAATCTGCCAAGAAAAGAGGGAAAAAACAGTATTCTCTGTTGCACATTTTCTGATTTTTGCGCAAAAACGCAGTATTTGTGGCGAATCGGCAGGGTTTTTGTCTCTCTTATGATGCCGCTTAGGCATCATGTGGCATGGTTGTTTGTATATGAAAATTCAAAAGGCTGCCGCGATATCGCAACAGCCTTTTGAATTTTCAGTGTTTTTATTTTACTTTTTAAGTGCTTCGTCTGCTTTGGTCTGGGGAAGAATCTCCTCAGCGAACATGTATGCACCGGTCTTGGGTGATTTAACCATTTTAACCACCTTTACAAACTTCTCTTTGTTACCGGTCTGAAGTGTTGCAACTGCTTTCTTTGCCATAGTCTGTTATTACTTAATTTCTTTGTGAACTGTTACCTTCTTCAAATAGGGGTTGTATTTTTTCAACTCCAAACGCTCAGTTGTGTTCTTGCGGTTCTTTGTTGTGATGTAACGAGACATTCCGGGAACACCGCTGTTTTTCTGCTCTGTACATTCAAGAATTACCTGAACGCGATTTCCTTTAACTTTCTTAGCCATAATCTTTCCTCCTTGTTAATTTTAAGCGTCAAGTACTTTGATATCTTTCCATGCTACATAGCCTTTGTTTACAGCCTCTTTGAGAGCTGCATCAAGACCAACACGGTTGATGATTCTTAACCCCGCTGCACTCACGCGCAACTGAATCCAACAATCTTCTTCTACATAGAAGAATTTCTTAATGAACAAGTTCACATTGAAAAGACGCTTTGTTCTTCTCATAGAGTGTGATACGTTGTTACCCACCATGGCTTTTTTACCGGTGATTTGACAAATCTTAGACATTGCTATATATATTTTTTGTTTAATTCTGTAATTACTCCATTCTAACAGCGTGCAAAGGTATTACTTTTGCTCCAATCTTGCAAACAAAAAACTGATTATTTTAGAAACTGCTTGATTTTTGTTGTTTTTATACAACTCCTGATTTGTTGTTGCTGGAGTTGTAGGCACATCTATTTCTCCAGTAATGCCTCTTTGAAAAGTTCAAGAGCTTTGGATATGGTAGCCTTTACGTTCTCACTCCTGCCTCTATCGGGCAGTCGGAGGAGAGTAGTTCTTATGTTGTCGTCAACGACAATTCCTACCCATACAGTGCCTACCGGCTTCTCCTTTGTGCCGCCATCGGGTCCGGCTATTCCCGTAGTGGCTATGGCGCAATCGGTTCTCATCAGTGATGCGACTCCTTTCGTCATAGCATGCGCGGTCTCTTCGCTCACAGCGCCTTTTTCGAGCAGTATGTCTGAAGGGACTCCAAGAATCGACTCCTTGATTTCGTTGGCATATGCTACTACAGCCCCCTTGAAGATCCTTGAACTGCCCGGGCACGAGGTTATTGCTGCTGAGATAGCTCCACCGGTGCAGCTTTCCGCTGTCGAAATGGTGAGTCCTTTTTCGCGGAGGAGGTAATTTATTTCTGCAGCAAGTGCGGCAATCTGTCTATCCATACCTATTATAATATTGTGCGGGTGAATACCGGTTTGTCCATTCCGCAGAAATCCTCGTCGAGATATTTGTGGTATCCGACAATGCCTATCATTGCGGCATTGTCTGTCGTGAACCCGAATTTAGGAATGTATATCTCCCAGCCGTAACGTTTGGCATAGTCGGCATATGCAGCGCGGAGCGCGGTGTTCGCCGATACTCCTCCCGATAGTGCTATGCGCTTTATCTTCAAAGCCTTCGAAGCCTTGTAGAGCTTGTTCATGAGCACATCGACAACGGTTGCTTCGAATGAGGCGGCAAGGTCGTTCTTGTGCTTTTCGATGTAATCGGCATCCTCGGCTACAAGTTTGCGCAGAGTGTAGAGGAAAGAGGTCTTGAGACCGCTGAAGCTATAATCATAACCGGGTATATGCGGTTTGCTGAAAGCGTATGCCTTTGGGTTGCCTTCTCGCGCAAGGCGGTCTATTATTGGTCCTCCGGGGTAGCCCAGCCCCATTATCTTTGCACATTTGTCTATTGCTTCGCCTGCGGCATCGTCTATTGTCTGACCTATAATCTCCATATCCTTGTAGCTGTTCACCTTCACTATCTGCGAATTGCCGCCGGAGACCATCAGGCAGAGGAACGGGTATTCGGGTGCGTGCAGCTCGGCGCCGGGCTCTTTGATGAAATGCGCCATTATGTGTCCCTGCAGGTGGTTGACCTCTATCATGGGTATGCCAAGCGAAGCTGCCAATCCTTTGGCAAACGAAACGCCTACAAGGAGCGAGCCCATAAGTCCGGGTCCCCTGGTGAATGCTATTGCGCTGAGTTTCTCCTTGCCGATTCCTGCATTCTTTAGTGCGGCGTCGACTACGGGAACTATATTCTGTTCGTGTGCACGCGATGCAAGTTCAGGTACTACACCGCCGTACTGGTCATGCACAGCCTGCCCTGCCGTTACATTCGACAAGACCGTGTCGCCGCACATCACTGCAGCCGATGTGTCGTCGCACGACGACTCTATTGCCAATATATATACCTCTTTATTATCCTTTTCTGTCATAAATTCTTGCTCAAGCGGTTTCGATACTGCAAAGATAGTTCACTTATCCAACAAACTTGCGCTTTTCTCCAAAAAAAGAGTTCTAAAACAGTAATCTTTGAAGATGTTCCGCCTGCAGTTTAACTCCGGAATCGTCTAAAAATTCCCACATTCTCAAAATAATAGGCCGAAATATTTTTATCTTTCATAAATGTTTGCGAAATTTGGGGCATATATTCCAAAGAAGGTGCCAAAGCAAATTCAAAGGATATATAAAAAGATTTGTAAAACTATTGACCATAATAATCATGGCAGAACAGAAAAACATCAAAGAACTCGACCAGGTAATCGTGCGCTTCTCGGGAGACTCCGGCGACGGTATGCAGCTGGCGGGAAACATTTTTTCGACAATATCGGCAACGGTAGGAAACGACATCTGTACTTTCCCCGACTATCCGGCAGATATTCGCGCCCCGCAGGGTGTGCTCACCGGAGTGTCCGGCTTCCAGGTACACATCGGTGCCGATAAGGTATTGACTCCGGGTGATGCTTGCGACGTGCTTGTGGCAATGAATCCCGCAGCCTTGAAGACACAGTTTAAATATTGCAAACCTACAGGTGCAATAATCATCGACTCGGACTCTTTCGGTGCAAAGGATCTCGAAAAGGCAGAGTTCAAGACAGACGATCCGATAACCGAACTCGGTATCAAGAACGACATCATCAGTTGTCCCATTTCGTCTATGTGTCTCGAAAGCCTAAAAGAGAGCGGCCTCGACAACAAGAGCATGCTCCGTTGCAAGAATATGCTTGCACTCGGTATCGTGTGCTGGATATTCGACCGCGACCTGAAACTTGCCGAGGGCATGATAAGGACAAAATTCGCAAAGAAACCCGAAATTGCCGAGGCCAACATCAAGGTGCTCAATGACGGATACAACTTCGGACACAACACCCATGCATCAATCTCGCACACATATCGCATAGAGAGCAAGAGCGAAAAGGCAAAGGGTCTCTATATGGACATCAACGGAAACAAGGCGACAGCATACGGATTGATGGCTGCTGCCGAAAAGGCGGGTCTCAAACTCTTCCTCGGCTCATATCCCATCACTCCTGCGACAGATATTCTCCACGAACTTGCAAAACACAAGTCTATGGGAGTAATCACCATGCAGGCAGAAGACGAGATTGCAGGCTGTGCATCGGCTGTAGGTGCAGCATACGCAGGTGCGTTGGCTTGTACATCTACATCGGGACCGGGTGTCTGCCTCAAGAGCGAGGCAATCAACCTTGCAGTCATCACAGAGCTTCCCCTCGTTATCATAAACGTGCAGCGTGGCGGTCCCTCTACCGGACTCCCCACCAAGTCGGAGCAGACAGACCTTTTGCAGGCTCTCTTCGGACGTAACGGCGAAAGTCCTCTTCCCGTGATTGCTGCAACATCGCCCACAGACTGCTTCGATGCCGCATACAACGCTTGTAAGATTGCGCTGGAGCACATGACTCCCATCGTGCTTCTTACAGACGCTTTCATTGCAAACGGTTCGGCAGCATGGAAACTCCCCGATATAAACGATTTTGCCGACATCAAGCCCAATTTTGTTACACCCGAAATGAGAGAGGGCTGGACACCCTACAAACGCAACCCCGAAACAGGTGCACGCTATTGGGCAGTTCCCGGTACACCCGGATTTATGCATCGCATCGGTGGTCTTGAGAAGAGCAACGAGACAGGTGCAATTTCAACAGCCCCCGACAACCACGAACTTATGGTGAAGTTGCGTGCCGAAAAGGTAGAACGCATTGCCGACGATATTCCTAATGTAGAGGTTTATGGTCCTGAGGATGCCGACCTGCTTATCGTGGGCTTCGGCGGCACATACGGTCACTTGCGCGAAGCAGCCGAAGAACTCAACAAGCAAGGCAAGAAAGCTGCACATGCCCACTTTACATACATCAACCCTCTGCCCCGCAACACCGCCGAGGTGATGCGCCGTTACAAGAAGGTGGTTGTTGCCGAGCAGAACCTCGGACAGTTTGCCGCATTCTTGCGCATGAAGATAGACGGATTCAACCCGTATCAGTATAACGAAGTAAAAGGACAGCCCTTCACAGTAGCCAATCTGGTAGAGGCTTTCACAAAAATAATGGAGGAATAAGCCATGAGCGAATATTCAGTACAAGATTTTAAATTCGGACAGCCCCGTTGGTGTCCGGGTTGCGGCGACCACTCATTCTTGGGCGCACTGCACAAAGCTATGAGCGAACTTGGAGTAGCTCCCCACCAGACAGCTGTAATATCAGGTATCGGTTGCTCGTCGCGCCTTCCTTATTACATGAACACATACGGTTTCCACACAATACACGGACGTGCGGCAGCCATTGCCACAGGTGTAAAGATTGCCAATCCCGAACTTACCGTATGGCAGGTATCTGGCGATGGCGACGGTCTTGCTATCGGCGGTAACCACTTTATCCATGCCATAAGACGTAACATCGACCTCAATATGATTCTTTTGAACAACCGCATCTACGGTCTTACAAAAGGACAGTATTCACCTACATCGGCACGCGGATTCGTAAGCAAGTCATCTCCTTACGGAACAGTGGAGGATCCTTTCACACCTGCCGAGCTCTGTTTCGGAGCACGCGGACGTTTCTTTGCCCGTTGTGTCGCTACGGATATGCCCGTAGCCGTAGAGTGCCTGAAGGCTGCAGCACAGCACAAGGGTGCGGCTGTAACCGAGGTGTTGCAGAATTGTGTAATCTTCAATAACGGTACCCACGAAAGTGTTTACAACAAAGAGGGCCGTGCAAAGAACTCAATCCACCTTGTTCATGGCAAACCTATGATTTTCGGTGAGAACAACGAGTATGGTCTTATGCAGGAAGGCTTCGGTCTCAAGGTTGTGAAAATAGGCGAGAATGGAATCACCGAGAAGGATATTCTTGTCCACGATGCACACTGCGCCGACACAACCCTTCACCTGAAGCTGGCATTGATGCAGGGTCCCGAATTCCCCATAGCTCTCGGAGTTATCAGAGATGTGGATGCTCCCACATACAACGACTCCATATACGAACAGATAGAGGAGGTGAAGCAGGCCAAGAAGTACCACAACTTCGCCGAACTGCTTGCTACCAACGAGACATGGGAGATTAAATAAGATTTGTTTTCACCCGTTATAATAAGGTTGTCGCGCAGATAGGCTCTGTCTACAACCTTATATTGTATAATCCAAACACTTTTCAGATGAGGAAGATATTTATATTAGCTTCAATGGTGGTACTGTTTGCCTCCTGCATGGGAGAGGGCGAAAAGTATTTCGAAAAACACGTCGTTATTCCCGAAGGTGCCACCCCGGAGGAGATAGCAGACATTGCCGCCAGAGTGGTTCCCACCCGCAACCAGCTCGAGTGGCAACAGATGGAGCTCACAGCCTTTCTGCACTACGGTATAAACACATATACCAATCGTGAATGGGGCGACGGCAAAGAGAGTCCATCTCTATTCAATCCCACGGCATTCGATGCCGACCAGATAGTGAAGTCGATAAAGGCAGGAGGGTTCAAACTTATAATTCTCACCTGCAAACATCACGACGGTTTCTGCCTGTGGCCATCGCAATATACCGAGCATAGCGTCAAGAACTCTCCATACAAAGGAGATGTAGTAAAGGAGATCAGCGATGCTTGCAGGAAGAACGGCATAAAATTCGGTGTCTATCTCTCACCGTGGGACAGAAATGCTCCATGCTATGGTGATTCTCCCAAGTACAACGAGTACTTCATCAATCAATTGACTGAGCTTCTTACCAACTACGGCGAAGTGAGCGAAGTGTGGTTCGACGGAGCTTGTGGCGAAGGCCCCAACGGCAAGGTGCAGGAATACGATTGGCAGGCAATAACAGAGACAATCCATCGCCTGCAACCCGAGGCGGTTACAGCCATTTGTGGCGACGACATCCGTTGGGTGGGCAATGAGAGCGGCAAGGGCCGTCAGTCTGAGTGGAACGTAACCCCTCTTGCTCCCAAAGTATATGCCAATGCCATGGAGCTGCGTAAGGAGCTCGCCATAGACGAAGTGAGCCGCGACCTCGGCAGCCGCGAACTTATAGGCAAGGCAAAAGAGCTCTTCTGGTATGCCTCTGAGACCGACGTCTCTATCCGCCCCGGATGGTTCTACCACGAAAGTCAAGACAGCAGAGTGCGTTCGCTGAAGAATCTTGTAGATATATACTTCTCTTCAGTAGGCAGCAACTCATCGCTGTTGCTCAATATTCCTCCGACGCTCGAGGGAAAGGTCCATCCTGTCGACTCGGTGCGTCTGAAAGAGTTTGGCGATTACATCCGCAATGCTTTTGCCGAGGATTTTGCAATAAAGGGCAATAAGGTGATGACCATGGAGCAGGGGGCACAGATTACTCTCGATGTGAAGAAGGGGGCAAAAGTAAATACTGTAATGGTGCAGGAGAACATAGCCAAAGGTCAACGTGTTGAGGCTTTCAAGGTGGAGCTGCTGATAAACGGACAGTGGGTCGCAGTGGGCAACGGCACCACTATTGGCTATAAGCGTCTGTTGCGCTTCCCGGCAACCGAAGCCGAGAAGGTTCGTCTGACAATAGAATCTACACGCCGTGCGGCAGAGATACTCCGTGTAGGGCTCTTCTATTGCCCCGAACTGGACGGAGGTGCAACTGCTGTCAAGGAGCATATCTCCTCATCGTCGTGGAAAATAGCCGATGGCGACGGCAAGCGGATTTTTGACAATGATGTGCAGAGCGTGTGGAAGAGCGCTGATATGAAGCCGCTTGTCGTGGACATGGGGCAGGAACTCTCCATCAACGGATTTACATATATTCCGGCAGAGAGTGTCGGTGCAGAGGGTGTTGTAACAAAATTCCGTCTCTATGTAAGTGCTGACGGCACTGCATGGATGCCGGTGGGGGGCGATAGAGAGTTCGAGAACATACGCAACAACCCCATACCTCAGAACGTATGGTTCGATTCCCCTATGAAGGCTCGCTATCTGAAATTTGAACCGATAGAAACTGCAGACAACAGCGGTGTATTCACAGTAGCCGAGCTGGGTGTCATTATAAAACAGAAGTTATAAAATAGAAACAAAAAACAGAGCAAAAATTTGCTCTGTTTTTTTGTTGTAGGAGTAAGAATTGTTAATTTTGTATCCCGTATGAAAACAGGATTTGATAACGAGAAATATCTCAAGATACAGTCCGAACGCATCAAGAAGCGCATAGCTCAGTTCGGCGATAAGTTGTACCTCGAATTCGGAGGTAAATTGTTTGATGACAACCATGCAAGCCGTGTGTTGCCCGGTTTCGAACCGGATACAAAGTTGCAGATGCTCATGCAGTTGAGGGATTGTGCCGAGGTGCTGTTTGTGATAAGTGCCCTCGACATAGAGAAGAACAAGATGAGAAGCGACCTGGGTATCACATACGACGAGGATGTGCTGCGTCTTCGCGACGAGTTCGAAAAGGTGGGGCTCTATGTCAGCAGCGTGGTCATCACACACTACAATGGTCAGTCGAGTGCCGATGCTTACAGAAAGCGTCTGGAGCGATTGGGAATCAGAGTCTATTACCATTACACCATTGAGGGCTATCCCAATAATGTAGCCCTGATAGATTCCGACGAGGGCTTCGGCAAGAACGACTATGTGGAGACCACCCGTCAGTTGGTGGTCGTTACCGCCCCCGGTCCCGGCAGTGGAAAGATGGCAGTCTGTCTGAGCCAGCTCTATCACGAGAACAAGCGGGGTGTAAAGGCGGGTTATGCCAAGTTCGAGACATTCCCGGTGTGGAGTCTTCCTTTGAAGCATCCTTTGAATATGGCATACGAGGCTGCGACAGCCGACCTCAACGATGTTAATATGATAGACCCGTTCCATTTGGAGACATACGGCGAGATAGCTGTCAATTACAACAGGGATATAGAGATTTTCCCTGTCCTCAATGCTCTCTTCGAGGGTATCTATGGCGAAAGCCCCTATAAGTCGCCGACCGACATGGGTGTGAATATGATAGGCTATTGCATGAGCGACGAGGATGTATGTTGCAATGCCGCACGCGACGAAATAATAAGAAGATACTACGATGCGTTGTGCAATCTTGCAAAGAAGGGCGACAACGAGAATGAGGTAAACAAGATAGCGCTTATCCTCAAGCAGGCGAAGCTGACAACGGATTATCGCAGGACTACCGTTGCGGCGCACGAGCGCAAGGAACTCTCGGGTGTGGCTTCTGCTGCAATAGAGCTTATGGATGGCACGATAATAACTTCCCGTTCAAGTTCTCTGCTGGGGTCGAGTGCAGCCTTGCTGTTGAATGCTCTTAAGCATCTGGCGGGAATATCGCACGAGGTGAAACTTATTCCTGAGGAACTTATATCTCCCATACAGAAGACCAAGGTGGAATATCTTCATGGCAAGAATCCACGCCTGCATACAGACGAGGTGCTTGTGGCAATCTCCCTGCTCAGCAACCGCGACGAGAATTGCCTGAAGGCTATAGACCAATTGCCGAAACTGGCGGGCTGTCAGGTGCACTCCACAGTGATGCTCAGCGAGGTCGACCGTAAGATTTTCAAGAAACTCGGTGTAGGGTTGACTTGTGATCCCGTGAAGAAATAGTGTCGTTTGAATTTCTTGTTGACGCAAATAACAACACAAAAAAATTATTACTGTCCGGTAAAAATTACTAATTGTTTTTTGCTAAACAGTATTTATTTAATGGCAGTTTGTAGTTATCTTGATTTAAACAAAGTTTACGTTCTTTTTGTGCCGACAAAAAGAACCAAAAAGCTCTGCGCATGGGCGCTTTCTTAACGGCAGCCTCAGCTGATGACTTTTGGGGCTGC
>JAZNKR010000120.1:0-12563 GCA_045578665.1 Bacteroidaceae bacterium
CCTCATACATCAACATTAAATCCGAATCAATATCTTCCAATAGCACATCTTTATCCTCCCTGAACTGCATAAAACTTTTGAGCGTGCAACGGTAGGTTTCCGTTGTGCGCTGCTTACCCATTTGCTGCAATTGGGCTATAACACCCTGGATAAAGTTGAACAACGATTGCTCATTGGCTTGCTTTTGGAATGTAGAGATTATATCATAGGTAGTATATCGCTGTCGCTTACTCGGCAAATGGTTGATGATAGATTGTAGCCGCTTAATATCCCAATCAATTCGCTCTTCAATGGATTGTAGATAGTTCTGTCGGCTGTTGTTGGTTATGATTATTGCATTGTTATCCTCACTCCATTCGTGCATAAAGAGTCGGTAATCCGTCTTTAACTGACGGATTACACGATTCTGAATGATTTGATAATAGATTGTTCCCTCCTTGTTCTCACTTGTCGAGGGGCGAAACTTTGCCTTGATACTTGCCATAGGGCTCTCATTTTGCAAAATGTAATTAAATATATTTTGCAAAGTAAATACCAAAAAGTTTACGGTGAAGATGAAACTTATGCGAGTAGTTTCTCTTCTAATAGAGAATATCTTTGTAAAAATTTAGAAACTGTTTGAATTTTATTTCGGAATTATTTTTCAAGAAAATTCAAACAGCTTCTTAATGAATAAGAGAAAATAATATTGGGCAACATCAGAACGGATAACCTATGGCAAAGTGCCATGCGTAGCCTTTGCCGAAAGAGGGTATGTTGTAGTATCCGCTCTTGCCTGTGTCGTAGGGATAGTGCAGTGCGATGCCCACGTCGAAGCGCAGTACGAGGAATTGCAGATCGTACCTTAGACCGAAGCCTGTGTTGAGTGCTATCTGGTCGGCAAAGTCCTTCAGGGTGAATTTGCCTCCTGGGCGCTCTTTGTCTTCTCTGAGCAGCCATATGTTGCCCGCATCCACAAAAAGGGCTCCCTGCAGGTCGCCGAAGAGCTTGGTGCGGTATTCGACATTTGCTTCGAATTTCAGCGTTCCCGTCTCGTCGAGGTAGGAGTATCGTGTGGCATCGGCGGGGTGGTAGCTACCGGGTCCCAAAGATCGCACAGTGAAGGCTCTGAGGCTGTTGGCTCCGCCAATGTAGAACTGTTCGCTGTATGGGGCTGTGGTTGAGTTGCCGTAGCTGGCGATAGCTCCTGCCATGAAGCGGGTGGCTATGTGGTTGCGTGAGTCTATGCGGAAGAGGTTGCGCACTTCGGTGGTCACTTTCATGAATTGTGCGTAGGGGTTGTCGAAGAGGTTCTTGTTCTTTTCGTCCCACTTCTCGCCGAAGGCGCAGAAGGCGAGCGACACTATGTTGCCCGATGAGGTGATTCCTGTCTCCCACCATGTCTTGTTCCTGTGCGAGGTGGCTGCATTGTCGTATGTAACGCTGTATTGCATCGCCGGTATGAACTGGTCGCGGAAACTGTTGGCTATTGAACGGTTGCCCGAAACAATGGAGTCGAATTTAGCGGTGGTGCGCTGCAACATGTCGTATGTGAGGCGGAAGGGGATGACCTTGTGGGTGGTGGTTGGTTTGGGTTTGAGGGTATATGCAGCCTCTCCGCCTACGTGTACCATCTTGAAGAAGCCCGAACGGTTGAGCTGGTTGCCGTAGATGCTGAACGAGGTGGAGGAGGGGAAGCGCAGATGGCGTCTGTGTATCAGCGGGAAGAATATACGCGGGAAGGTGAGCGATACATTGGAGCCTATCTCCCATGAGTTTATGACAGACTCTTTTCCGCGCACATCGCTGTCGGTCTGCCATTCGTATGAGCCGAAGAGCGAGAATTTGAGTGTCTCGCCGCCACGGAAGAGATTGTTTCGCGAAAGCGTTATCCTGCTGCCGGGGCCTATCTGGTCGTTGCTCTTTGTGGTGGCATTGAGCTCGAATGTGAAGTCGTAGGGCTTGCCGAGCTGTGCAGTGATGTTCATGTCGAGGGTGTCGCCTGCTGTGTTGCCCTTTTGTGGGGTGAAGGAGATGTTGAGCCCGTCGAATATGTTGGTGCTGCTCAACTGCTGCAGGGTGAGCGATTGCCTCTCCTGGGAGTAGAGCGTGCCGCGGCGTAGCTGAATGTTGCGCAGTATGGTTCCGGGACGCACGGGCGGCTTATTCCCGTTGTAGATATATGTGAGGTTCCTGAACATGAGGGTGTCAGTGTGTGCGGAGCGTATTCCCGGCTTTGTTATTTTCAGTGTGGTGCGTCCTATGTGCCACGGCTTCCTGACCTCGGCAGGGAGTCCTTCCCGTGGTTCTATCCTGAGTGATACATGCCCCGGGTTGTTTATGGTGTCGGCGCTGTATGTTATGTAGCTGTTCTGATAATAGTAGTAGCCGTTGTTGCGTAGCAGTGCCGAGATCCTGTCGCGTTCGGCTGTGAGGTTGGGTACGCTGAACTGTTCCCCTTTTACAAGATTGCTCTTTCTTAAGGTCGAGGATATGAGGCTGTCTTCGCCCTGCGTAAATTTGCGGTATTCTATCGAGTCGTATGTGTAGGGCGGGTCGAGCGTTACGGTGTAGCTTACCTTTGCCTTTCGTGGGTTTCTTTTGCTGTAGATGATCTCTTCTGTGACTTTGCCGTTGAAATAACCGAAGTTGTGCAGACGGTTGCCTGCGACCTGGGCTCTCAGCTCGGGCTTCACATCGGATAGCAGTACGGGAGTGGCGGCAAACTTCTTAAAGAACCATTTGCCTATTTTGCTTTTGCTGTTCACAAAGCTGTTGTACCACCACAGACCGAATGGTATGCCCCTGTATCTGGAACTTCCGGCTATGGCGGAGTTGGGCGGACAGTCGAGTGTCGCCGATATTTCTGTTATGGCTTCGTCGCCTATAGGTGTGGCGGCATTTGTCTTGCGGTCTGTAAACTCTATCTCCTTGATGCCGGTGTAGAGCACTTCGCCTTCGGGCAGATTGCGTGTGGTGCTGCACGAAAGGAGTAAGAGACATGCAAGAGCGGTTATGTATGTGGCTTTTCCCATCCTATTCCGGTTGTTTTCTTCTATCTTTATCTTTTCTTCTGAAAATCAGAAGTTCGTTCAGATTGTTCATCTTTCGCTTGTATATATATCCGACGCCTGCTTCGGTTATCTCTCCTTCGAGAATTGATTCGTAGTTTTTGTCGTAGAAGAGGCGCAGGTATCGGTTGCCCGAATTGCTTATTTTCCATTCGAGCGATACATTGTTTATGAAACTTTCGTTGTTGGTTGCATGTTCGTTGTTGTTTACTTCGCCACCGACTATTACCGTCAGGCGGTCGTTCCAGAATCTTTTGGTGAAGCTGAATGAGTAGTTCTTGTATTTGTCGCCGGTGTCGCTGTTCTCAACATCAGTGATACCCACATTGATGTCCATTGTACTGCTCATAGCCGAGCCGACAAGGTTGTTTATCTGTGCGTCGAGGTAAGAACTCAGTGCATTCGAGACATTGAGACTGTTGTCGCCTCCTATGTAGACGCCTGTGATGAGCATTGTGAGTGCATACTTGTTGAGCGTTTCGGCATCTACGGAGTTCAGCTGGTTCTGTACGGCGGCATTTTCGGGTGCTTTGAGCGTGAATCCCAGTCCCATGTTGTCCAGCGTGTTTGTGAGCTTCACACCTACATCGAATGCCGTTGCTTGTGTGTTGTCGTCTATTGTTACCGATGATGTTACACGTTCTGTTGCGGTGATGTCGAGCGTGGGGTTTATTATGTCGCCCGTCCATGTTATGTTGCTACCGTTTGCTATGCTGAAGGTTTTTAGGGGAATTATAGGCAAGGCATATTTCATCTCGCCGTTGCTCAGTGTGTAGCGACCTGTGAGATTCATGCCCGATTCGCGGTTGTATGTGAGATTGAGATTGCCCTCTCCCTGCAACTTTATGTATCCGCTGCGCTCTTCGTCGAAGTCGGCATTGATGCGTGCACCCTCCTCTATGTGCAGGGTTAGATTCATGTCGATGTCTCCAAAATCCAACTCCCCGGTAGTTTCTGCGGCTCTCTTTGTTGTGTCTTTGAAGTTCGTGAACGTAACGAGTCCGTCGAGGTCGTTGCTCGCTTCGAGCGGTGTTTGGGGGAGAATGTATGTGATGTCGCTCTTGCCGAGTATGGTTGCGTTGCCGTTTATGTCGAGCGAGCTGATGGGTCCTGTTATGCGTGAGTTTAGGTCTACCGACATCCTGCCGTAGAGCATGCTGCCCTTTTTCTGCCGTGAGTTCACAATCTCGTAGTCTGTGGCTCTCATGCGCAGGTCGAATATGGCCTCGGGCAACCCCATGAGGTCTATGGTTCCGTTTACAATAAAGGGGGTGTTGCCCTTTGCAAATATGCTGAAGTCGTGGAACTGCAGTATGCTCTCCTTTACCTCTACCTTGTCGTCTACAAGATGTAGGCTTGTGCCGAAGCGGGGCAGGTCGGCATATACCGAGTCGAAGCGTATATATCCGTCTGCTACGGTCTTGCCACCTTCCCTGCTTATTCTCATATCTCCGTCGAGATAACCCTTTGCGGTGATGTCGTTCTGCTTGAGCAGGGCATTTGTCAATGATACGGGGAGCTTGGTGAGAGTCAGTATGCCCATGTTCTGCTGTTCTGTGGAGTCGCTGTTGTAGACTCCTGTCAAGCGTGCCACTTCGCTGCCATCGTGATAGAGTGTTATGTCTGAGTGCTGCTTCTTGTCGCTGATGGGGATATATGAAATCTCTATGCTCTCGTCGCCGATGAGTGTACCGTTGTATGCAAGTGCGCTGCTGTGTATGTCGCTTCCGAGAAATATGCCTTTGCCTGTTTCGCGGTAGTGGAGGTCGGCATTTACTGTTCCCGAAAAATCGGGCGCAAAGGGCAAGGTTCGCGTTACTGCAGCAAGGTCTATGTTGTGCAGCTCGAGCGCGATGTCGCGTTTGTCTGTGGAGTCGGTCGTTGCCAGCAGGCTTATGCCGCTTCCTTCTCTGTCGCGCAGGTCGATGTTGCCCTCTATTCCGGTTTTCCGGTCTATGAACATCGTGTTGTCGGCGTTGAAGGTGAATGGGTGGCGGAAGAGTATAGCGTCGGGGTTGAATCTGAATCTATAACCGTTTTCTACAACCTTGGCAGTGATTCCAATGCGCATGCCCGGGGAGTCGTTCTTGTCGCGGAATATGTAGTTTGCCGTCAGTTCGTTGCCTTGCAATGCTCCATAGATTGCAGCCCCGAAGGTGGCTTTTTCGTCTTTCTCTTTCATGGCGCGGCTTCTAACACCGGCGAAATATCTCAATCTCTCGCCTGCCTGAGTAAGTGCGAAACGCAGGGTGTCGAGGTGAATGTCGTCTTGCTCGAAGTGGAGTATGCTTGCGCGGCTGTTCATCCCTTTGATGGTGTCAATGTCAAATCTAAGGTCGAGTTCCTTGTAGGTGATGCCCTTCAGCGACAGATATCCGGCAAGCATGTTGTTCTCTTTGCCACGGATGCGTAGCGAGGTCTCAGGCAACATCTTTTCGTATCGGCGTATATCTATTAGTGTGTCGCCCGTTGCTATTGTTCTCTGTATGCGTGCAATGCAATTTTCTATGCTTCCTATGATGGCTCTGTAGCCAGCTGTCATGTAACCGCTGATGTCGAGGTCGCCGTTTGTAAGTTCCAGACGTGTGCTGTCTGCTGCTGTGGAGAAACTCATGTTGAGGTTCTTGGGGGTGAAGCGTCTGTTGTTGTGCACTATCTGCATGTCGCTTCCGACGATGTCGAGCGAGTGCTTCTCCTTGAGGTCGCTGCCGGCTGTGATTCCTACCTTCATGCTTGCCTGTAGCGGTTGTCCGGTTGCAAGCAACTGTTGCAGTTCTACATCTCTGAGCTCTATGTTTGTGTAGTTGTTGATGGTGGAATCCTTGAGCAGGGTGTGGGCAAACATTGTCAAATCCAGTTTTTTGTCGGTAGAGAGCAGATGAATGTCCGAAATGCTGTTGCTTTGATTGGCGTTGAGTGTTATTCTGTTGAATGTCTGCTCTTTGTATATGAGTGTGTCGAGCAGCAGGGTGTATCTGTAGCTTGTCTCGGGCGAGAATATGTCGAATCCTTTTCCGCTTGCCGTCAACAGTATGTTTACATCGTGTACCGGCACTTCGGGAAGCAACCCCGACAACGAAAAGTCCTTTATGCTTGCGGTGGCTTCGTAGCTCTCGTCTCTCTCTCCGTATCTTGCCTTTATCTCTATTCTTCCCTTACCCGATGTGAGTTTGGCGGTTGTGGCATAAAAACCGCTGTCGAGCGACAGTCTGCCGTTTATGTGCAGTGCTTCTGCGGGCAGGGTGTCGGGTGTGGCTGTGTGGTATAACAGTTTGTGCAGGTTGTCGGCAGTGCCGTTGACTCGGAGGTCGGCGGTGCGGTTCTTGCCTGTGAGCCCGCCTATCTCTCCGCTTATACCCAGACGGGCGAGGTGGGGGATTGATGTCTGTATGGTGTCTATGTGCAGCCTGCGCATGGTGCCGCGGATAGAGGCTGTGAGGTTCAGTGTGGAGTCGGGTAGCGGTGCCAACTTGTCGTATGCTTCGTCGGTGAGGAGACCTTGCAGGTCTCTCTTGCTGAATATCAGAGATATATTGCTTCTTATGTTGCCGCTCTTTATCTCGTGGGGAATGATGCCATCTGCTTTGATGTTGCTTCCGTTGCGGCTTGCGAGTTGCAGCTTTTTTATGATGTATCTGTTGCTGTCGCCTTCGGCAATGAAGGATGCGTTTGTCAGCGACACACCGTGGGGTCTCTGGTCGAAGCAGAGTCGGGAAATTTCTATGTTGCTTTTCTCTGGGGAGTAGAGAACATTTTCTATCCTTGCCCCTATGTTGTCGAAACGCAAATGGCGGGTGGGGATGATTGTATCTGTGGGGGCTCCCTTGTCGTATCTGAATGTGCCGGCTGTGAGGTCCAGTTCCTCGACGCTGTATCTGTTTTCGTGCAGATCTATCTCTACATTCTCTATTTTGCTCTCTTTTATTCCGGCTGCGTATATGGTGCTGTCTCCTGTCTCCTTTATTTCTACCTCTATGTTGCTGAGGCTGCCGTTGTTGAGGGCTATGAACCACCCGGCGGTTCCGTTCTTTGTGGTGTCGGGCTCTGCGGACTTTTCGCTGAGTGTGATTGTGGCACGGGTGTCGGCGAGGTTCAGACGGTTGATGTTTATGCTGTTGTTGCCAATGTCGTAGCTGCGCACGGTTGTACGCATGTTGCCTATCATGCCTTCTACTCTCACACCGTCTATAAGGTTGTGGCTGTCTACGCGGCTGTTTTCTATGGTTATGTAGTTTGCTTCTACTTTTCCTTGGAAGAGTGGCAGCAGTCGCATGTTGACGCGCAGACGTTCGCCGTTGAGAAGTGTGTCGCTCTCCCGGGTTACAGTGTAGTCGTGTATGGATAGGTTGAGCGGGAATTGGAGACTGAATTTCCCTATACCGATGTTGTATTCGCTGTGCCTGGCGACGTATTCAGCGGCTTTCTCAATTATATGGTTCTGTATGGGAGGGAGATAGAGCAGTGCTATGGCTACGGATACAACGATAAGGGGGATAGCCATGAGCCTCCCTACGATTCGCGAAATCCGCCTTTGGGGTCTGTTTGTCTTCTCCATACTCTCCAATCTTACAAAGTAACCAAAAAGAGACGAAATTTCCTATAGTTATTGCTGATTCTAACTTTTTTTAGTGGCTGAATGAGTTAATAATGAGTTTGGAATGCCTTTTGAACGACTTTAGAATGATGTTTTTTCCTCTTCGATGTATATGTCTCCTTTCTCCAACAGTTGTCGGCTGTCGTCGAGAAATTCGTCTATTTTCTCTTTTGTGACGGCGGGAATATTTTCGGGAGCGGTCGCTGCCGGCCATATTTCGAAGTTCTTTACTCCGTCGCGTATGGGACGTGCCACCCATGTGAGCAGGTATTTCATGCGCAGCAGACGTGTGGTCCCGCCGAATTTCTGCATTTTCAGCGTAACGAGTGCCCCGCCGTCGCGACCGCGGGCATACATTCCCGAAATGAGGTTGCCGAGCGAATAGACTATCGCATGGCGTGCGAGTGAGTTTGCTTCGCGGCGAAGTTCAAAGGGTTGAAGCACGTGTGGGTGGTTGCCTATTATGTGGTCTACGCCCTGTGTCAGCAGCCAGTCGGTTAGTTCACGCTGCTCTTTTGATGTCTGATGGGTAAATTCATCGCCCCAATGTATGCATACGATTATTGCATCGGGGCGCATATTGCGTGCAGTGGCAATGTCGCGCTCCATTGTGGGCTTGTCTATAAGGTTTACAATCAATGGCGCGGGGACAGGAATGCCGTTCGTGCCGTAGGTGTAGTTGAGTAGTGCTATCCTCATACCTTTTTCCTCCAATATGTAGGGGTAGCGCTGCGCTCTGTCGGTGCTGTCGCGGTAGACACCCATGTGCTCTATTCCCAACGAGTCGAGCGTGGCGAGTGTGCGTAGGGCTCCTCTTCGTCCGCGGTCGAGGCAGTGGTTGTTGGCAAGCAACATTATGTCGAAGCCTGCGTCGCGTGCAGCATAAAGGAAACTGTCGGGTGCGCAGAACATGGGGTATCCGCCGTAGGGCTTCCCTGCAATGGTTGTTTCGAGGTTGGCAATGGCAATGTCCGCGTCGCTGATGTAGCTTTTTATCTTGCCGTAGCAGGGTGAATAGCTGTATGTGCCATCGCTCTGCCGTGCTGCATTCAACTGGCTCTCATGTTGCATAAGGTCGCCGGCGAAGAGTATGTCGAGCCTCGATAAATGCGCAACTGCTTGCGCGGCAACATTTGTTGCCGTCGCAAGCAGTATGCATATAAATATGAAACGAATGTTCACTATTTGTAAATCTCTTTCTTTGCCGCAAGCAGAGTGTTCTGCATCAGCGATACAATGGTCATGGGACCTACACCTCCGGGAACGGGGGTTATGTAAGAACATTTGGGCGATACGTTGGGGAAGTCAACATCACCCATCAGGCGGAAGCCCGATTTTGTCTCTGTAGTGGGGACGCGTGTAGTACCCACATCTATTATCACTGCACCCTCCTTCACCATATCGGCCTTTACGAAGTGGGGCTGTCCGAGCGCTGCAATGATGATGTCTGCCTGACGACACTCCTCTGCAATGTTCGCTGTGCGGCTGTGGCATACAGTAACAGTTGCATCGCCGGGAGTACCCTTCTGCATCATGAGACTTGCAACGGGCTTGCCCACGATGTTGCTTCGTCCAAGGACTACGCACTTCTTGCCTTTTGTGTCGATATTGTATCGGCGCAACAGCTCCATGATGCCGTTGGGAGTTGCCGACAGGTAGCAGGGCAGGCCAATAGAAAGGCGGCCCGCATTTATGGGATGGAAGCCGTCGACATCCTTGCGGTAGTCGATTGCCTCGATAACCTTCTGCTCGTCGATATGTTTGGGCAAGGGGAGCTGCACGATGAATCCGTCGACGTCTGCATCGTTGTTGAGCTCCTCCACTTTGGCGAGCAGTGTCTCCTCGGTGATGTCATCCTCGTAGCGGATGAGGGTGGATGTAAAGCCGCACTCCTCACAGGCGCGTACTTTGTGGGCAACGTATGTTTCGCTGCCACCGTCGTGTCCCACGAGGATTGCTGCAAGGTGGGGACGCTTGCCGCCCTTTGCTATAATCTCGTTTACTTCGGCTGCAATCTCTTTCTTAATCTCAGCCGCAATTGCTTTTCCGTCAATTATCTGCATAGTGATATTCTTACTTTTTAAGCAAATATTTCTCGATATTCTTCTTTATGTTCTCGCCGCGCATGGCACTGCCACGTTCGAGGATGGTGCCGTCGGGGCCGATGAGCATTATCGCAGGTATTCCGTCTACTCCGTAGCCTTTAAGTGCCTTTCTCTCGTTATCGACAATCTGTGCCCATGTGATATTCTCCTCCTTCAATGTAGGCTCAAGGTTCTTGATGTCGTCGGACACAAATACTCCGAGCACTGTAAGGCCTTTATCCTTATAAAGGTTATGCACCTCGGCAAGATTGGGTATCTCGCGTTTGCAAGGACCGCACCAGCTTGCCCACATATCGACAAGCACATAGTTGCCTTTGCCAACGTAGTCGGACAATTTTACGGGGTTGCCGGCAGCATCCGTTCCTTCGAAGTCGACGAATGGCTTGCCAGGAGCGGTTGCCAGCTTGCCCTCTAATGACTTTTTCTCATCCTGTATAATTTCGAGGTTTTTCAGATATTCGCCCATCCCCTCTATAGTCGCGAGCCTTGTTTCGTTGTCAAGACACCTGTAATAGGGCGATGTAAACAGCAACACTCCGATAATGTCGTTATTGTGCTTGGCAAATAATCTTAAGGCCTCGTCCTTTATCTCCTCGCGAGAAATGGAGTCGAGGTTCAGAAGAATCTCGGTCATTATCCGGTTGTTCTCTGTACCGCTGCCATACGGACCTTTCCCCTCTTTTACGGTTGTGAAATCCAGAGTAATATTGCCATTCTCTACAATCAGCGCTCCATACAATTGAGCACCTTCTATGGATAAAAAAGCTAACATGGCACTATCGGCTACACCCTCAAAGATGAATTTGTCGCCATTGATGATGGTCGTGTCTATCACTTCCTGACTGGTAGTGGGGCACAGGTATGCCTTTTTGCCGTTCAACGATGAGTCGGGCAGAAGACCGGTCACCGTGTAGCCTGTGGGCGCCGAAGGAGTGCAGGCTGCGAGCAGCACTGTCGCTGCTGTTGCAGCTATAGCCAACATGTTTCCTATTTTCATAATCCTTTACTGCTTGGTGTGAATGACTTTGCTATCTGATATTTGCTTGATAACCTGTGAATTACTTCTTAAGCAAGTACTTCTCGATGGTGGGTTTCATATTCTCGCCGCGTACAGCTGCATCGCGTTCAAGGATAGTACCGTCGGGGTCGATGAGCATTATCGAGGGAATTCCGCTAACACCGTAAAGTGTTGTAGAAACTTTCTCTGTGTCGATAATCTGTGCCCATGTAATCTTTTCCTCCTCTATTGCAGGCTGAAGGTTCTTGATATCGTCCCACACGAAAATTCCAAGCACAGTGAGGCCTTTATCCTTGTAAAGGTTGTGTACCTCGGCAAGGTTGGGGATCTCGCGTTTGCAGGGGCCGCACCAGCTTGCCCACATGTCTACAAGCACATAGTTGCCTTTGCCAACGTAGTCTGACAATTTTACAGTATTGCCCGCAGCATCCTTTCCTTCGAAGTCTGTGAAAGGCTGGCCAACCTCTGTAGCTTTGCGGGCTTTCAGACGGCTGATCTCTTTTTTAATGAACTCTTTCTCCTTGTTGATCTCGCCCATTCCCTCCAATCTGGCAATCTGTGCGTCAGCGTCAAGGGTGAAGAAGAGAGGTGAACCATAGAGCACAATTCCTATGATGTCGTTGCCGTGTTTTGCGAACCACTCGGCCGATACTGCCTCCATGTTCTCCTTTTCGATAGTATCGCATACGGCGTAGATGTCGCGCAGAATATCGTTTAGTCCTGTACCTGTGGGAAGCACTCGCTCGGCGTTGAAGTCCAATGTGATGTTTCCGTTCTCAAGGATAAGGTCGGCGAATGTTCTTGTGTTTTTTACCTGCGCATAGCAGTATCTTGCAGTATCGGCTACGCCCTCGAATACGAATTTATTGCCTTCGACGGTGTCGGTAGCGATGATTGCTCTTGTGTAGTTCTCGCGCAAAATAACCTCTTGGCCGTTGAATGATGAGTCGGGCAAAATGCCGGTTAATGTGTAACTTGTAGGTGCAGGCTCTGTGCATGCAGTGAACAATGCTGTTGCAACTATTGCAACGGCAGCTAATTTGTTAAGTAATTTCATAGTTGTATCTTTTTATTTTCTGAAACGGGGCATTCCGGGGAGTTTGCCGCCTGCCACGGTTTTCATGGTCTTGCGAATCATTTCGAACTGTTTCATCAGTCGGTTTACCTCCTGGATGTCTGTGCCGCTACCACGGGCAATTCTCGCACGGCGCGATGCGTTGATGATGTCGGGGTTGGCGCGCTCCTTTGGGGTCATAGAATAGATGATGGCCTCTACGCTCTTGAATGCGTTGTCGTCGATGTCCATGTCTTTGATGGCCTTGCCCACTCCGGGAATCATTGCCATAAGGTCTTTAATATTACCCATCTTCTTTATCTGGGCGATCTGTGCAAGGAAGTCGTTGAAGTCGAACTGGTTCTTTGCCAATTTGCGCTGGAGCTTCTTTGCCTCCTCTTCGTCGAACTGCTCCTGCGCGCGCTCTACAAGCGAAACAACGTCGCCCATGCCCAATATACGGTCGGCCATACGGTTGGGGTGGAACTGGTCGATTGCTTCCATCTTTTCACCTGTACCGATGAATTTTATGGGCTTGTTTACCACTGTGCGGATGGAGAGTGCTGCACCGCCGCGTGTGTCACCATCGAGTTTCGTTAGGATTACTCCGGTAAAGTCGAGACGGTCGTTAAACTCTTTTGCTGTGTTTACCGCGTCCTGACCGGTCATTGAGTCTACCACGAAAAGGGTCTCTGTGGGATTGATGGCCTCTTTTATCGCGCTAATCTCTTGCATCATCGCT
>JAZNKR010000121.1:0-27303 GCA_045578665.1 Bacteroidaceae bacterium
GCAAGGAAAAAACAAAATGTCGGTCATTAATGCAGTGAGAGCTAAAATTGTGGCAAGAATGTTTGCTGTTATAAATAAAAAGGAAAAATATACACCTTTTTTTGCATAATTTACTTGCAAAAACCATAATAATAGAGGAGGTGGATTCAAAAACTCGTTTTTGAAGACGGAGGAGTTCCAGAACATAAGCAGAATGAAATTTTACCGGACACCAATAAATTCTAAACTATTGCATAAAAAGTTCTGTACTGCATAGACATCGGGCGCAGCGTATGATAAGCATACGCTGCGCCCGATGTCTGATAATATAATCCGTTAGAGTCTGTCTTCGGGAATGTGGCTCGATATTATGCCTTTGGGAACGAGCTCGAAGTAGTCGTGGTTGAATTCGCGGTCGAGTGGCTCGTCAACCTTCTTCATGCGCAACCAGTGGTCTCCGTTGTCGAAATATTTCTGTGTGATGATGATGCGTCCGGCGCCCTCCTGGTCGCGTGCAAGGCCTTTGTTGCCCGACTGACGGTAGTACGATGCAGGAGCCTTCATATAGCCGTGGTTCCTCATTACTTTGTCGTTCTCCACTCCGTTGTCTTCAGTTTCGCTGTCCTTTATCCAGCCTATGCGCTCGTCGTTGAAGTAGATTCTGAGGTCGACGGGGATTCCCGTTACTTTACCGTCTACATAGAACTGTGTGATGGCGCGTATGCTTGTAGAGGTGTATCCCATGCGGAGCTCGTATGTTCCGGCAGGTACTGGCGGCAGACGGTACTCAAAGTCGTACTGTCCAACTACGATAATCTCATCGCCAAGATAGTTGCATCCCCAAGAGTAGGGACAGAAGTAGTGCCATTCGGTTGTAGGTTCGTTTATCTTAATGTTCTTGCAGTATCCGTTAGGGATGTTGTAGTCGCCGTGTGTACATTTGCCGCCTGTCTGCTGCCAGCGTCCATAGCGCACACCGTTGTTGGTAAGTTCGGGAAGCAGTGATGCAACATCGAAGCGCATACGCTCGTTGAGTACATTGCCTTTCATCTCATCCTCGTTATATATAAGAATCTTGTCAATGGGGTGTATGATGCCGTTGAGTGCGTTTGCCGAGAAGTGGGCATATTTTTCGTCCATCGTGGTGAACGATGTCAGGTCTATGATGCGTACGTTGATGTGCTTTTTCATTTCGTACTGCTTGGCATTTTTGTGTGAGAAGTTGAGGAATATGTTCTGTGCCAGATAGGGGTCTTCGCTGCTTAGGGGTTTGCACACCTTGATCATTGTGCCGAGCATTGTCTCGAAGTAGTCCACGCGGTCGACATTGGCAACCATACCTCCCGAACCTTCGCTCTTGTAGCTGTCGTGTACGAGGTTGTATTGCACCATGAGGTTGTAATTAAGCTCTCTTTCGAGGAAGTGGTAGGCAACGAATTTGTAGAGGGCATTGTTGGGGCTTTCGGGGTTGTCGCGGTCCTCTGTGCCGTAATATTTTTCTGCAAACGCCTGAAGTTCTTCCACTGTGTGTATACCTTCAGCGGCAAAAACGTCGTCAGTCTCTATGAAGCCTGTGAATTTTGCATAATAGCTATGTGGGTAGCGTGCCATTCCCTTGCCGCATGCGAAACAGTTGGCAGGCTCTGCGCCCAGTTTATATTCTTCGCCATTGAGCTTGCAGTAGTATTCCTGCAACTTGGTGTTGAAGCCGGTCTTTTGTATGGCTGCCGACATAAGCGAGAAGTATGGCTGGTCATCAAGCAGCTTGGGGATGGTGTTTGATGAGGGTGCAACGGCTTCGTCCACAATGTGTACCACACCATTCTCTACAAGGTTGTCGCCTTCGATTATTCCTGCCTGGTTGTTTATCATTATGCGGAATTTCTCGTCGACGGTTACAAAACTGACGCTCAGATAGCGGTCGTTGTAGTTGCGTGTGTCTATTACTCCTTCGCTCATCTGCGCCATTTCGTAGCCATAGGGGATAATGTGTGTCTTTGCTATCACTACTGCCATTGAGTCAGAGAGATCTTCGAGGTAGGGCGATGTGATGCCTGTCCATGCGGGATTGGGGTCGTTCTTTGTGGTGTCCCATGCTTCGAACTGTTCGCGCAGATAGGTGTCTATCGCAGAGTCGCCGGGCAGGAAGAATGTGTAGGTTCCGTAGGTTGATAGGAGTCCCATCATGTCTGCCTGCTTCAGGATTGTTATCATTTTGCTGAATCGCTCCTCGCGGTTGAGGATGAAGTCAGCTATTGTCTCACCGGTAAATGTGTACCGGTTCGACTTGTCCATCTCTTCGCTACATGATGCGAGGTTCATCAGTAGTGTAAGCGCAATTGTCAGTGCGCTGATGATTTTAGTAGTATTTTTCACAACTTCTGTATTTTTTTTGCAAATGTAAGAATTTTATATCTTTTATACAATATATAGTTCTTATAAACAGATTTTTATAGTGGATCTACATCATAAAAAATTGCAATGTTTGCGTACCGTTTCTGTGTAAGGAACTGCTCTCTGATGGCTATGAGTGCTTCATTTACCTTGTATTGCGACACTCCTGCCTCTACCTTCAGCATTATCTTGCGTATGTACTGCTGTTGCACTCTTGCTACGGGGGGAAGGTCGGGCCCGAGGACGCGGATGCCGAATGTGGCGCGCATTGCAGCACCGTATCTCTCGGCTGCTTCGTCGAGCAGGCGTATGTCGCGGTGTTTCATATACACGTAAACCAGACGGTAATAGGGAGGGTAGTGGAATAGCATCCTCTCGCCCAGTTGTGAGTCGTAGAATTGCAGATAGTTGTTGTCGGCTATCAGGGGTATGATTGGTGAGTCGGGGCTTTTTGTCTGCAAGTAGACTGTGCCCTGTTCGCTCTTGCGTCCGGCGCGTCCCGCTACCTGTGCCATCAACTGGAAGGAGCGCTCGGCGGCACGGAAGTCGGGGTAGTTGAGCAGTATGTCGGCATTGAGTATTCCCACTACCGATACGTTGTCGAAGTCCAAGCCTTTGGAGACCATCTGTGTACCTATGAGCATATCGGTCTTTCCCTGCTGGAAGTCGTTGATTATCTTTTCGTATGCTGTGCGGGTGCGGGTGGTGTCGAGATCCATGCGGGCTATGCGTGCTTCGGGATAGAGATTGCTCAGTTCCTCCTCTATCTTTTCGGTGCCGTAGCCCAGGTTTATGAAGTTGGACTCTTCGCAGTTGGGGCACATTTTGGGTGCGGGGATTGTGTAGCCGCAGTAGTGGCAGGTGAGTTTGCCGGCGCTTTTGTGCAGTGTGAGGCTTACATCGCAGTGCTTGCAACGGGGCACCCAACCGCAAGTGCGACATTCGAGCAGAGGGGCATATCCTCTGCGGTTCTGGAAGAGGATTATCTGTTTTTTCTCTTTGAGGGCATTGCTCATCGCCTCTATCAGCGGGTCGGAGAACTGTCCCTCCATCTGTTTTTTTCGTCCCAGTTCGGCGATGTCCACCACCTCTATGCGGGGCATTTTTATCGAACGGTAGCGTTCGGTGAGAGACACGAGCCCATATTTGCCGGTGGTGGCGTTGTAATAGCTCTCTATGGCAGGTGTTGCTGTGCCGAGCAGTGTCTTTGCGCCGTAGAACGAGGCGAGCACTATGGCTGCATTCTTTGCGTTGTAGCGTGGGGCGGGCTCCTGCTGCTTGTAGCTGTTCTCGTGCTCCTCGTCGACGATTATCAGTCCCAATCGTTCGAATGGGAGGAATAGTGAGGAGCGCACTCCCAATATTATATCGTAGGGGGAGTCGCTCAACTGTTTTTTCCATATTTCCACACGCTCTGCATCGGAGAATTTCGAATGGTAGAGTCCTATGCGATTGCCGAAGAAGCGTTTCAGACGCTCTACTATCTGCTTGGTGAGGGCAATTTCGGGCAGCAGGTAGAGCACCTGTTCGCCTCGCTCGATTGCCTCTTTTATAAGGTGTATGTATATTTCGGTCTTTCCGGCCGAGGTTACACCATGCAGCAGTACTGTGTTCTTGCTGCGGAACTGCTCTTTTATGCTCTCGAATGCTTTCGTCTGGAAAGGATTGAGGCTGTTGGGCGTGGCTACCTCCTCGTCGACCCTCAGCAGACGTCCTGTCTCCACCTCGTAGCACTCCAATATGCCCTTCTCGACAACCTCCTTGCAGATGGCAGGTGATACGCCTGCTATCTCCAAGAGACGGTGTCGGGCGACCTCCTTTGCCGGCGCAGACGGAGTGCCCTCTGCCAATTGCAGATAGGTGTTCAGCAACCGCTTCTGCCGCGGGGCACGCGATAGGGAGGCGAGGGCAAGTTCTATGCCCCTTTCGTGGGCAAATGCCTTTGCCACCCTTATGCGTTGCTCGGTGCGGGGCTTGAACTCCCCTTTCAGTCCTTGCGGTACGGCTGCCTTGTAAATCTCGCCCTCGGTGCAGAGATAGTATTTTGCTATCCAGCGCCATAGTTCCAACTGCTTGGGCAGCAGTATGGGCGCCTCGTCGAGAAGTTCGCTGAATGGACGCACATCATATCCCTGCGGTTCGTTATCGTGCAGAGCCATGATGAGAGCCGTATATTTTTTGCTCTTGCCCAATGGCACCACTACCCTGCATCCGACAGCCACGCTCTCCCGATACTCTGCGGGTACGGAGTAGGTGTAGGTCGTCGGAAGCGGCAGGGGGAGAAGTACATCTGCGAACTGTGCCATTGTGAGGATACTATTTCTTGTCAGACAAGCGATTGACCATCAATCTCTTCCTTGCGGGCAAGCCACTTGTAGACGATGGGGATTACATATATGTTCAATATTGTTGAGGTAAACAATCCTCCGAGTACCACCACTGCCATCGGGCTCTGGATCTCGTTACCCGACGACGAACCGTCGAGCACCATAGGCACAAGTGCAAGTGCCGAAGTGAAGGCGGTCATGAGGATGGGTGTAAGGCGGTCGGCTGAACCTATGCGCACAGCATCGTCGAGCGCCACACCCTCGTCGCGCAGGTGTCTGTATCGCGACACAAGCAGAATGCCGTTTCGTGTGGCTATACCGAAGAGGGTTATAAGACCGATGATGGCAGGGATGCTCATCACTCCCGACGAGAAGTAGGTTGCTATCACTCCTCCGATGAGGGCAAGCGGCAGATTGAGCATTACCACTGCCGAAAGCATCATGCTCTTAAACTCGCCGCACAGCAGTGCAAATACTACACAGAGAGCCACAAAGGATGTGAGCCAGAGTGTACGTGCCGCACTCTGTGCACTCTCGAACTGTCCGCCATACTCAAGACGGTAGCCTTCGTCGAGAGGAAGCTCCTTTTCGAGCAGATTGCGTATGTTGTCGACAACGCCATTGACATTGCCGCCGGTGATGTTTGCCGAAACCACCACCTTGCGCTGCACATTTTCGCGGCTGATGGCTGCGGGACCGCCGCAAGAGACTATGCTCGCCACCGACTCGAGAGCCACCTTCTTGCCGTCGTATGTATCTATGAGGGCATTCTTCACACCCTCCATGCTGTCGGTGTTGTCGTGCGAAAGACGGAGTATGAGGTCGAAACTGCGCTCCTCCTCGTACACCTCGCCGAGTTTCTTGCCGGGAAATGCAGCCTCCACAAAATCGTTGAACTGCTCCATCGTTATTCCGTAGTATGCGAGACGTTCGCGGTCGGCACGTATCTGAAGCTGGGGAGTCTCCACCTGCTGCTCCACGTTGAGGTCGACAACGTTGGGCATACCCGTGAGTTTCTCCTTTATCTTGTTGCCGAGTGTGAAGAGCGTGCTCAGGTCGGGACCGAACACCTTTATCGCAAGGTCGGCCTGTGTACCCGACACCATGTGGTCTATACGGTGTTCGAGCGGTTGTCCCACTGAGGTAACCACTCCGGGAATAGTTGCGAGACGACTGCGCACCTCGTGCAGGAATTCACTCTTAGGGCGACCGTCGAGTTCGAAATTGACGTCGATTTCGGCACCATTGGAGGTCTGCGAATGTTCGTCGAGTTCGCCGCGTCCTGTGCGTCGTGCCGTGCTTGTAACCTCAGGAATCTGCAACAGTTCGGTCTCTATCATGGAGCCTATGCGGTGTGCCTCGTCGAGCGACACACCGGGACGCGAAACGGCAGCTATCGTCAGAGCCTTCTCGTTGAATTCGGGAAGGAAGCTCCTGCCCATGAAGGCAAAGAGCACCAACGACAATGCAAAGAGTGCCACAATGGCAGCAACAATAGCCTTGCCATGCTTCAGCGCCTTGCCGAGCGAGAGAGTGTAGTTGTCGATGACCAGACGCTCTACCCAATTCTTGCGTTCCCTGCGTTGCAGGTACTTCTCGCCCGAGAGCATCCATTTGCACATGAGCGGGGTTACGGTCATTGCCACAATGAGCGACATGAGCAGTGAGATAAGGTAGGCTATTCCCAACGGTTTGAGCATACGTCCTTCGAGCCCGCTCAGGAAGAAGAGGGGCATGAAAGTTACCATTATTATAAGCGTTGCATGGATGATTGAGGAGCGTATCTCGGACGATGCCTCGAAGACTACGCGGTAGCTCGACAGGCGCTCCCCGACAGGGCGCGCTATATTTTCGCGCAACCGTTTATAGACATTCTCCACATCGATGATGGCATCGTCGACAAGCGAACCGATGGCTATGCACATGCCGCCGAGTGTCATTGTATTTATGTCCATGCCCAGCAGATAGAGAGCAATGACTGTTCCCAACAGCGACAGAGGGATTGCCACAATGGAGATGACCGTTGTGCGCAGGCTCATTAGAAACAGAAACAAGACAAGCACCACACAGACGGCTCCCTCGATAAGCGCGCGACTCACATTGTTCACCGATGAGTGTATGTAGTCTGCCTGACGGAAGATTTTTGTATCGACCTTGACATCGGCAGGCAATGATTTTGCCACACTGAGCAGGTTACGTTCTATGTTTTCGGTAACATTGAGAGTGTTTATACCGGGCTGCTTCGAAATGGAGAGAATAACCGACGGGGTGGCATTCTGCGAGGCATATCCCTTTCTTACCGAACCGGCTATGCACACCTCAGCAACGTCTGCCACATAGACAGGGCTGCCGCCGTGCATCTTCACAAGTGTGCGCCCGAGCTCGTCGAGATTGTTTGTACGTCCCATTCCACGCAGAGCATATTCGTTGCCATATTCGCGCACCACTCCTCCGGCGGTATTGTTGCTCATGGATGCCACTGCGGCTTCGAGTTCGTCCATCGACACTCCGTATATATTCATTTTGCCTGCATCGGCAAGCACCTTATACTGTTTGTAGTCGCCACCGATGATGGTTACCTGCGAAACACCTCCCGTAGCAAGGATTGCGGGCTTCAGCACCCACTCAGCAAGCGTCCTCACCTCCATAAGAGATGTGGTATCTGCCTGCAGACCTATGAAAAGTATCTCGCCCATCACACTCGACTGAGGGGCAAGCATGGGGGTTATGCCCTGAGGCAGAGCATCGGTAAGGGTAACAAGTTTTTCGCTCACCACCTGACGTGCCTTGTAGATGTCTACTCCCCAATCGAATTCGACCCACACGAACGAGAATCCCTGCGACGATGTAGAGCGCACACGGCGCACATTGGTGGCACCGTTGACGGCTGTTTCTATAGGGAAGGTTACCAGACGCTCCACCTCCTCGGGTGCCATGCCTGTGGCATCGGTGAGCACCACAACTGTAGGCGAAGTAAGGTCGGGGAAAACATCCACCTCAATCTTCTGCACAGCATATATTCCGCCGATGGTTACAAGAAGCACCGCCAGCATTATCGCCAACTTGTTGTTGAGCGAGAATTTTATTATAGCATTCAACATGACTGTTCCCTCCGATTATTAGTGTACGTGTCCTGCGTGAGGGTCGAGTGCGCCTGCTCCCTGTGAGAGCTTGAGCGACACAGCGCCTTTTGTTACCACTCTTTCGCCAGCCTCCACTCCGGAGAGCAGTTGAACATTCTTGCCGTCGCTTGTGCCGAGAGTTACGAGGCGTTTCTCGAACATCACCGGAGTGTGCTGCACAAAGACAAAGAACTTGCCCATCTCCTCGACGAGTGCAGCGCGGGGGACCACAATGTTTTCGCCCTTTTCGGGTGCTATCAGATAGAGATTCACTATGTTGCCGGGAACAACCCCTTTGAGATTCTTCACCATCACTGTAACGGGAAGCATATTGCAGTCGCTCTGTATGGCACGTCCCACACCTGTGATGCGACCCTGCGCCTCGGCAAGCGAGTAGCAGGTGCCATCGTTCAGTTCTATGTTGATGTCGTTGAGATTGCGGAGTGTTGAAGCATACCTTACAGGAACTTCACAGAAGAGCTGCAGCTCGCCGTCGCGTTGCAATGTTGCAAGCGGTGTACCCTCGGCAACATAATCGCCACCAGCCACCATGATGTCCGAAATGTATCCTGTCACGGGAGACTTCAACAACATCTTGCCGCCTTTGAAATTCTTGCTAAGGTTCTCGAAAACAGCCTTTGCACGGAGATATTCGGCCTCGGTTGCCTGAAAATCGCTCAAAGAGACAATCTTTGTCTTCACAAGTTCCGATTTTCTCTCATATTCTGCCTTTGCATAGTTGTAGCGACTCTCGGCATCGGCAAATTTCAGTGCAGCATTGCCATCGGCAACATCGCCTGTTTCGAGCACGAACAATGTGGCTCCGGCTCTAACCTCGCCACCGACTGCCACAGCCGATGTATAGTGTACCTTGCCGCTTGTGGCTGCCACAAGGGTTGTTATGTTCTCGGGAGCATTGGATACAGCCGCCACTCCTTTCACCACACTGTTTATCTTGCTGAGCGACACTGTCTCTGTGGCAAAATCTATCTTCCAGCTCTGCTCTTTGGGGAATGATACCATGTTGCTACCATGCTCATGCGACTCCTCGGCAGCATGGTGGTGATGCCCTGCTTCACAGACTGACACGGGAAAAGAGAGTGTTGTCTCTGTGTTGCCCATCTGTGCCTTGCACACTATCTTGCCTTTGCCACCCTTTGAAGGGGTAAGATGGCTGCGGTATATTCCCGGACGCACCCTCTTGGCTGTGATTTGTGTGGCCGCACCGGCAATGTCGAGTGTAAATTTCACTTCGGGAAGATCGAGAGGCTTGTAGTTGCTCAATTTTGTGAGATGGGCAAGAATAAAACTCTCTTCGCCTGCATGCAGTTTGCCTATCTCGGCAAAAATCTCCAAAGAATCGCCGTATGCGGTAAAGGTCAACGGCTCTGAAGATTCGCTGCCATGATTGTGGGCATGAGCATCGTGCGAGTGCGCATCGTGTTCGTGGGCATGGGCTTCGTGTGAGTGCGCCTCATGCTCGTGCGCATGTCCTTCGTGTGAATGTTCGTGGGCATGGGCATCGTGCGAATGCGCCTCGTGCTCGTGTGAATGTCCTTCGTGTGAATCGTGGTTGTGTCCACCGCAGTTAGTAAGGAACAGTGCGGTAGAAAATATTGTAATAAAAAGAATTATGTTTTTCATTGTCTGTTATTTGTTTGATTATTGGGAAGTTTCTTTCTCGGGATAATCAAACTTCAGGCGGAGCACGAAGCGAGAATACTCCTGCACACTTATCCGGAATCTTGGGAATCTTGTATGGCGGTGCATGCGCCGGAGCCGACGCCTGCAACAACTGCATCTCTTGCTCCATCACCATCATTGGCGAAAACTCACAGAAAAACAGGAGCTTGTAGTACTCGAAATCGTCGCAGGAGGCTGTGTAGTAGAGAATCTTCTCGCCGGGACAGTCGCACGACGGGTCGTGTGAGTGGGAATCCTCACAGCCGCAACACTCTGCACCGAAATGCATCACCTCTACCGTCGCAAGCGTACCGGGGAGATGCATCATATGGTGGTGGTGCGGCAGCACTCTGACTGCCAGCAGCAATGTCATTGCCACCGACAACAAAGAGAGAGATATCACACGCAGTCTTAAAAGCATAGCCTATGGTCTGTTATAGTTGTCTGCCCACTCCTGTTCCACATAATTGTCGACAAGCGTGCAGGTGTGTGCACTGAAATCGAGTCCGCATTTGATTATGCTATCCCATTGCCCTTTATCGAAAGAGTCGATATCCCGGCGCAAGGCATCAGCTCTTTGCAATCCATAGAGGACGCCGGCATTGAAATTGTCGCCTGCTCCCACACTGCTCACCACCTTTACCTCAGGCACATCGTATGTTGCCCTGAGGTTGCGCGTGAAGAGTTTCACACCCTCCTCGGCATGGGTGCAGATGAAGTTGGGACAGTAGAATTTTATGTTGGCATTGTATATCTTTTCGGCATCGTCGCTGCCGTAGAGCACTCCGAAATCTTCGATGGAACCGCGTACAATGTCGGCAAACTCGTAATTTTCGATGAGTGCTTCTGCCAATTTCAGCTTCTCTGCCGCATGATTCTTTCTGAAGTTCACATCGTAGTAGAGTATAGCCCCACTATTGCGGGCATACTCGAGAAACGCCTTTACCTTAGGGCGCAACTGAGGGTTGAGCACGAAATAGGAACCGTAAATGACAATATCGTCGGGCTCTATCTGTGGGAACTCTATCAGTAGATGGTCGTCTGCACCCTCCTTGTAGAAGAGATACTCTGCATCGTTCTTCTCGTTGAGAAAAGCGAGCGACACAGGCGACTTTGCATCGCGGAAACGGTAGACCGACGAAGCATCCACTCCGTTGCCGGCAAGGAAATCGACCACCATGTTTCCGACGCGGTCGCAGCCTACCTCGCTCACAAGAGCGGCGTTGCAGCCCATGCGCCCCAACGACACAATGCTGTTGAAGACCGAGCCGCCGGGCACAGCCTTCACCGGTTGGTTATCCTTGAAGAGTATGTCGAGAATCGTCTCGCCTATTCCTATTATCCTTTTCATTGTTCAATAATCTCTTTTAAATGCTCCAGACTGTCGGCAAAAGCAAAATATTTCTCCGTTTCACCGCGCAGAAAATTCTTCTACTTATACTCCTCAAGCAGTGCCGCCATGCTGTCCCAAAAGCCGTTCACATTATAAAAAACCACCTTTTTATCGTGGAATCCGATGGTTGCCGCAGCCATCACATGGAACACTTCGTCGAGTGTGCCTATGCCGCCGGGCAGTGCCACAAGAATGTCGCTTTTTGCGAGGATAACATCCTTGCGCTCGCTGAGGTTGGCAACCGTTACAGTCTTGTCGGGTATTTTGCTGACGCTCCCGCGCTCCACAAGCACTTCGGGCACAACACCCACCACACGGGCGCCATGCTGCTTGGCAGACGATGCCGTCACCTCCATCAATCCCTTAGCCGCTCCTCCGTATACAAGAGTGTGGCCACTGTCGCCTACCCACTCGCCAAATTCGCGTGCGCGGGCGGCATATACAGGCTCAATCTTCTCCGAGGCCGCGCAGAATAGTCCTATGCTTTTCATTATGCCAGACTTTGCATATCGTTCAAACGTTTGTAGACTCCGTTCTGTTGCAGAAGTTCGTCGTGCTTGCCACGTTCCACGATGCGTCCCTCCATGAGAACACATATCTCATCGGCATGTTTGATGGTAGAGAGACGGTGGGCAATTGCAATCGTGGTCCTTGTCTTCATAAGGCGCTCGAGAGCCTCCTGCACCAGACGCTCCGACTCGGTGTCGAGTGCCGATGTTGCCTCATCGAGGATGAGTATGGGAGGATTCTTGAGTATGGCTCGGGCAATGCTTATACGCTGGCGCTGACCGCCTGAGAGCAAACAGCCTCTGTCGCCCACATTGGTATCGTACCCATGCTCGGTCGCCATGATAAAGTCGTGTGCATTGGCTATCTTGGCTGCCTCTATCACCTGCTCCATTGTGGCATTTTCCACACCGAAGGTGATATTGTTGTAGAATGTGTCGTTGAAGAGTATCGCCTCCTGGTTGACATTGCCTATGAGTGAACGTAACGATTTGATGGTCATATCCTTCACATTCACTCCGTCGATGAGCACCTCACCCTCTGAGACGTCGTAGTATCGGGGTATGAGGTCGACAAGTGTCGATTTTCCCGAACCAGACTGACCTACGAGCGCAATGGTCTTACCCTTGCCGATGGAGAGGTTGATATCGTTGAGCACTCGCTTCTCGCCATCGTAAGAGAACGAGAGGTTGCGAATCTCTATGCCCTTGTCCATGCTCTTTATTGAAGTAGCATTCTCCTTGTCAAAGATGGGATTCTCGCTGTTGAGAATCTTGTCTATACGCTCCATTGATGCCAATCCGCGGGGGATGTTGTACGATGCCTTCGAGAACTCTTTCAAGGGATTTATTATGCTATAGAGAATTGTCAGATAATAGATGAATGCCGGTGCCGAAATAGGCGAATTGTCGCCGAGGATAAGTGTTCCGCCAAACCACAGCACTATAACAATGACACAGGTGCCGAGGAACTCACTCACCGGGTGCGCCATTGCCTGACGCATAGTCACGCGCATTGTAGCATTACGCAGTTCGTTGCTCACCTTCATGAAGCGGCCCGACATCTTCTTTTCGGCGAGGAATGCCTTCACTATGCGCAGTCCGCCGAGAGTCTCCTCCATCTGCGACATTGTCTCGCTGAGTTTGGCCTGAGCGAGCAGCGATTTCTGTTTCAGTTTTCTGCCCACAAGACCCATTATCCATCCGAGTACGGGGAACACTGTGATGGTGAAAAGGGTAAGTTCCCAACTCACATAAATGAGTGTGGTAAAGTAAATTACTATGTAGATAGGGTTCTTTATGAGCATATCTATCGAACCGGCAATGGAGTTCTCCACCTCCACCACATCGCCGCTCATGCGTGCAATGATGTCGCCCTTGCGCTCTTTCGAGAAAAAGCCGAGCGGGAGACTAAGGACCTTATCGTAGAGCTGTGTGCGTATATCGCGTACAACACCTGTACGCAGAGGGATAATCGATGCCGACGAGCCGAAGTAGCTTGCCGTCTTCAACAGCGTCATCACTATGAGGAAGATGCCGAGCAGGAGCAGTGTCGTTGAGGCCCCGTAGCTCTCTATGAAAGAGTTGAGATAATAACCGGCATTATTGATTGCCACCTCCTGAAGATTGTCGGAATTCATTTCGCTCCACGGAATGAGGGTAACATTCGAAGTATCCTCTATCTTGAAGAGTATCTGCAAGATAGGTATTATTATCATAAATGAGAATACGTTGAGTATTGCCGATATAAATGTAAATATCAACGAAAGAAGAAGCATTTTCTTGTAAGGCGGAATATATCTCTTGAGTACCTTAAAAAACTCTTTCATGGTGGTAATAGATTAAATTATTCTGCGAATATACGGATTTTTATCCGTAATAACGGTCTCTTTATCATTTTTAATATCAATAAATGCCACTACTTGCAACAATTCGATTATTTTTGCAACGATGAAAAACAGGGTCGTCTACATATGCATTTCGATACTCGTTCTTCTCTCGTCGCTTCCTGCCGGAGCGCAGGACAACAGAGAAAAGGCCTACATTCTGGGGACAACCACCCACAATGGAGAGACCATTGCATACATCAAACTGCCTCCCGTCTACATATTCACACCGCTCAACTTCAAGAGCAAGAGGGAGAGAAGGAGGTTCGACCGCTTGGTATATGATGTAAAAAAGACATTGCCACTGGCTACAGAAATACGCAAAATAATAATAGAGACATACGAGACTCTCCAGATTTTACCCGATGAAAAGGCAAAAAAACGACATATCGACAAGCTCGAGAAGGAGCTGAAGGAGACCTACACTCCCAAAATGAAAAAGCTCTCCCTACGGCAAGGCAAGCTGCTGATAAAACTCGTCGACAGACAATGCGACCAAAATGCCTACCAGCTGATAAAACTGTTCATGGGTTCGTTCAAGGCAGCATTCTATCAGTCGTTCGCATCGCTCTTCGGCGCAAGCCTCAAAAAGAGCTACGACCCCATGGGCGAAGACAGCATGACGGAGCGCGTGGTAATTGAAGTGCTTTCGGGGAATCTATAAGAAGCTATTTGATAAAAATCTTCTGCGAACTTATTACAGCTCCATTCTCACTCAAAGTAAGGATATACGTTCCACTGCTTTTTACACTCATACGGAAGTTTCCGACACCCGCACCTATCTTCTGCGAAGCAGATTTAACTCCTGTCAAAGAGACAAGTTCCGCGACAGCATCATTCTCTACGGCATACTCCACGTCTATACTATGCGAATCATTTCGGAACACCTTGATACAGGCAGGCTCATTAACCGCCTCTACTGAATTTGTGCGTAGATTGATCTTATAGAAATGTTTATAGATGGAAGTTATCCCGTCTTCATTGTCAACTGTATCAAAAGAGATAAACCTGTTGTCGCCGAGCTGAAAGACAGAGACTCCGTCACCAATAGAGAATATATTGCCATTGGCAAATTGATAATTTCCAATTTCGTCATACTCTTTCCCAAAAGAAATGGAACTGAGCACAGTTCCATTTTCGGAGACTATTTCTATACCACAGAGAGCGAGTTCTTTGGCAGTGTATTCGCCATCATTTGTTACAGGTTCATCGGGGTCGTCGGGAGTTATTATAGAAAAAACAGGCGCATCGACAAGTGCATAGACAGGGCGTATATATTCAAGGAGTTCGTCTTCATTGAAGAGAGTCGAGGATACATAAAAGCGGTTTGAGGCAATCCCATGCGTTCCAATGTAATTGCAGGCGAGTATATCATTTTCGCTCCTTATGGTATCGTAATTGACTATATAATCGCTCCACGCAGAATAATTGTAGCGGTATGCAGCCCTGAAGCTGTATACTTTTCCATCCTTGTCAAGCAAAACGCCACTCTTGGGGTATTCATACATGAATCTGCGATAGCAAAAATAGTTGCCTATATAATTTCTACTGACGAATATCGTAAATTCATCTTCTGTACGCATCTCTACATCAGCGTTGAATTGTCTGTCAAATTCAATTACAACAGATTTTTTCTCGTCAAGAGTAAGGGTTGCAAAGTCCAGCCCTTGTCCGGCAGCAAAATCGGCATACTGTTTTGTTATCTCATCTACTTTCACAATAGAAGAACGTTCAACACCTTCGACCGAACGTGTGCGTGTTCGCGAAGATTGGAAAACAAAATCCCGACTGCCAAGCCCTATAGTCTTTATCAAGCTGATGTTTTCATCATAAATACCGACACCTTCGCGTTGCAGGATATGCAGATTTACTGTATCGCCTGCAGAATATGCAGCAGGGATAAAGCACAGATTGCTACAATTCTTCATCTGCACATATTCGTTCTGTGCTTGCAGAAAAAGAGGGAATAACAGCGAAAGACAAATTATAATTTTTCTCATCGGTTGCGTTTATTTGTTAATGGAGGATTACAAAAATAGGAAGAATTCCTCAGAAGTTCTTTTTTTTGATGACAACTTTTTGAAGCCGTAACAGACGTCAAGAAACCTATTCCCAAACTGCGCTTCCTCTATTCGACAATGAGAAGAAGAAAGGCAGAGGAGTAGACTGTTTTCGCCCAAATAGACAGCAAATAGGACATAATGCCAACATTATATAAAAAAAGAGAAAAAACGCGTACACTCCGAAAAAAATAATCGTTATATTTGCGGTCGACTAAAGAGATTAACAAAATAAATACGAAAGACGTATGATAGCTGTATTAAAACAAGGAGTAAATAAAGCGCAGAGAGAAAAACTTATACAATGGATCGAAGCGCAAAAAGTGAGAGTACACGTATCCGAAGGTGAATTCCAGACAATCATTGGACTCATTGGAGATACAAGTAGGATAGATATAGACCTTCTCGCAAGTCTCGAAATTGTGGAGAAGGTCAGCCGCGTCAGCGAGCCCTTCAAGAGCGCAAGCCGCCGTTTCCACCCCGATGATACAATCGTGGAAGTAGGCGAAGGCGAGAACAAGGTGAAGATCGGTGGCGGCAACTTCTGCATGATAGCCGGTCCCTGCTCCGTTGAATCGGAGGAGCAGATCATTACCGTGGCAAAGGCAGTGAAAGAAGCAGGAGCAAAGATGCTCCGCGGCGGTGCCTTCAAACCCCGCACCTCGCCCTACGACTTTCAGGGACTCCGCGCCGAGGGACTCGAACTTCTCTTCAAGGCACGCAAGGAGACAGGCCTTCCCATCGTCACCGAGATAATGAATGCAGCACACTTGGATATGTTCGCCGACGTTGATATCATTCAGGTTGGCGCACGAAATATGCAGAACTTCGAATTGCTGAAAGAGCTCGGACGTTCAAAAAAACCGATACTTCTCAAACGCGGTCTTGCAGCCACACTCAAAGAGTTCCTCATGAGTGCCGAGTACATACTCGCCGAGGGCAACGAAAATGTGATGCTCTGCGAGCGCGGTATACGCAGTTTCGACACATACACCCGCAACGTGCTCGACCTGGCATCGGTGCCCATGCTCCACGAGCTGAGCCACCTGCCCGTTGTCGTAGACCCCAGCCACGCCACAGGCGTTGCCCGTCTGGTGAAGCCCATGGCTTGCGCCGCAACGGTGTCGGGAGCCGATGCACTCATCATAGAGGTACACAACAATCCCCCCTGCGCCCTCTGCGACGGTGCGCAGTCGCTCACACCCGCACAGTTTGCCGAGGTAGCCGAGCGTGTTGAACAGATGCGTAGTATCATACTTAAATAGCCATGAAAATAGGCATAGTAGGCCTGGGTCTTATAGGTGGTTCCACAGCGAAAGCCTATAAGACTGCCGGGCATATTGTTTACGGCTACGACACAGACTCCACCATCCAGGGATATGCCAAGCTCAGCGGGGTGATAGACGACCTTCTGTCGCCAGAGAAATATGCCGAATGCGAACTGCTGATTCTTGCGGCAACCCCAAAGGCAATGGTTGCCTACCTCGACGAGAATGGCGCAAGCATTCCCGCAAGCACCACACTCATAGACTTCTGTGGAATAAAGGGCGAGATCTGTCGCAAAGGATTTGAACTTGCCCGCCGGTACGGATTCACATACGTAGGCGGACACCCCATGGCAGGTTCGCAATATTCAGGTTTCAAGCACTCGCGTCCCACCCTCTTCAAGGGAGCCTCGATGATAATCGTCCCCCCTGTATACGACGACATGGAACTGCTCGAAAGAGTGAAGCAGCTGCTCGCTCCGCTGGAGTTCAAATCGTTTGTGGTAACCACTGCCGAGAACCACGATGCCATGATAGCATACACCTCGCAGATGTGCCACATAGTCTCCAATGCCTTTGTAAAGAGTCCCTCGGCACAGAAGCATCAAGGATACAGCGCCGGCAGTTTCCGCGACCTCACAAGGGTGGCGCGACTCAACGAGAGCATGTGGACCGAACTATTCCTCAACAACAAGGAACCGCTTATCGACGAACTCGACAAACTGATAAACTCATTGCAACAATACCGCGATGCGCTCGACAGAGACGATGCAGAGCAATTGTGCAACCTCTTGCGCGAAGGTCGCATCGCAAAAGAACAATCCGAAGGATGAGAGATACTTACAAGAAGATACATGTATCTGCCTCGGGCAGTTACGACATCATCATAGGCGACGGACTGCTTGCCCGCTTGGGCGAGTATGTCCGTCCGCTGTTGGGTGACTGCCGCATCGCGGTGCTCACCGACAGCAACGTCGACGCACTCTACGGCACAACGATTCTCGAAGTGCTCGGCGCAGCAGGATACGACACCTGCAAATATGTGATACCCGCAGGAGAGGCATCTAAGTCGGCAGAGAACCTGCTTGCCTTCCTCGACTTTCTGGCACGTGGCAGATTCACACGCAGCGATGCAATCATAGCATTCGGCGGCGGTGTGGTAGGCGACCTCGGCGGACTCACCGCATCGCTCTATCTGCGCGGAGTATCCTACATACAGGTGCCGACCACGCTACTCGCAGCCGTAGACAGCTCTGTCGGAGGAAAGACTGCAATAGACATTCCTGCCGGCAAGAATCTCGTTGGAGCATTCTATCAGCCGCGTCTCGTATGCTGCGACACCCGGCTGATGGACACCCTCCCCGCCGACATCTACCGCGACGGTTGTGCCGAAGTGATAAAGTACGGAGTAATACTCGATGCCGGGCTGTACGCTTTGTTGCAGACACCTCCGTTCGACAGGATAGAGACAGTGGCACGTTGTGTGGAGATAAAACGCGATGTTGTGGAGGAGGACGAATTCGACAACGGCAAGCGCGGGCTGCTCAACTTCGGCCACACATTCGGGCACGCCATAGAAAAGTTGAGCCACTTTGCAGTTTCCCACGGCTCGGCTGTGGCAAAAGGAATGGTCATTGCAGCAAAGATAGCCCCGCTCTGCGGACTTGCAGACATTGTAGAGCCCCTCACCGCACTGCTCGGCAGATACGGATTCGACCTCAGTTGCCCCTACAGCGCCGAGGAACTATACGACGTGATGCTCAACGACAAGAAACGCCGCGGTGGCAAGCTTACACTTGTGCTTCCCCGCTCTGTGGGAGAGTGCATACTCGTGTCAATGCCCGTGGAAGAGGTTTTTGAAAAGCTCAAGGCAATAGAAATATAACATCGGCACCATGGATATAAGAATCAAAGGAAAGCTCAAAGGAAGCGTAACCCCGCCGCCATCAAAATCCCAGGCACATCGCCTGCTTATATGCGCCGCACTCGGAAAGAGTGCGGTAAGGATTTTCTGCGACTCGCTCAACGACGACCTTTGCGCCACAATGGAGTCGCTCAATGCCATAGGAGCCGAAATTACATACAGCGACGGAGCCTTCGAAGTGCTCCCTGTGAAAACACGCCGGGGAGGAACGATGCCCTGCGGCGAGAGCGGTTCTACGCTCCGCTTCCTGCTGCCCGTGGCAGCAGCATTGGGTGCCGATGCCACACTTACAGGAAAGGGCAAACTGCCCATGCGCCCCATGGACACCCTCTTCGATGCACTCACAGAACACGGCATCGCACTCACCGAACTGCGCCCCGACGCCCATCTGCCGCTCGTGTGCAAGGGCAAGCTCACACCGGGAGAGTATTCGTTGCCCGGCGACATCTCGTCGCAATACTTCACCGGACTGCTCTTCGCACTCCCCCTGCTCCAGTCGCCAAGCAACATCAACATAATAGGAGAACTCACAAGCGCATCATACGTAGGAATGACACTCGACGCACTGCGCCGTTCATCAATAGAGATAGAGGAACGCGACGGCGGATTCTCGGTCCCCGCACCGCAAGAGTACAGACTCTCCTCGCCCGTGCGCGTCGAAGGCGACTGGTCGGCAGCAGCCTTCTGGCTTGTAGCAGGTGTCATCGGCAACGAAGCACTCATCATCAGCGGCATGAATGCCGCATCGTTGCAGGGCGACCGCCGCATAATAGAACATCTGCGCAAGATGGGTGCCGACATCAGCATCACCGACGAGGCTATCATCGCATCGCCATCGCAGTTGCACGGCGCCGAACTCGACTGCACCGACACTCCCGACCTTGTGCCCATACTCGGCATTGCAGCCGCAGCTGCCGAGGGCGAGACACTCTTCACCCACGTCGGCCGCCTCAGATACAAGGAGAGCGACCGCCTGGAGGCTATGCGCACCCTTCTCGCATCATTCGGCATCTTCTCCGAAATAGGAGAGGATAGCTACATGGTAAGAGGCGGCAAGGCAGTGGTACAAAGCCCCATAGACAGCTTCGGCGACCACCGCATAGCAATGTCGGCAGCCATAATGTCGACAATCGCCGAGGGCGAGACCATCATCAACAACGCCGAATGTGTAGCAAAATCCTACCCCCTCTTCTACGAAGACTTCAAGGCGCTCGGAGGAGAGGCTGTTACAATATGACACAACCATACAGAAACCAAACATTAAAAAATATACAGAAATGAATTTAGATGAATTACGCCAAAGAATAGACGGCATCGACAGCGAGATGTGCCGTCTCTTCGCCGAAAGAATGCAGGTCGTTACCGACATTGCACGCTACAAGAAAGAGAACAACATGGTAGTGTACCACCCCTCACGTGCACGCACCGTCCTGCAGAATATATCCAAGCAGCTGGGTCCCGAATTCGAAGGATACGGCCGTTCACTCTACCGCACCATCTTCGACCTCAGCGAGTCGTACCAGACAAGAATGCTCTCCGAGGAGGCTGAATTCTTCCAGCAGATAAAGGAGATTACCTCCAAGCCCCCCATGCCCTTCCCCAAACGCGCTTCTGTAGCCTGCGCCGGATGCGAAGGTGCATACGCACACATAGCAGCAGAGCGTCTCTTCGACCTCCCCGAAATGCTCTATGTTAGCAATTTCGACAGCGTGTTCCGCGCCGTTGGCAGCGGACTGTGCGAATATGGAGTGTTGCCCATCGAGAATTCACTCGCAGGTTCAGTGAACGCCATCTACGACCTCTTGGGCGAGCACAACGTAAGCATCGTGCGCAGCATACGTCTGAAGGTTGACCACTCACTGCTTGTACAGCCCGGCACAAAGCTCGAGGACATCAAAGAGATATACTCACACCAGCAGGCCATCAGCCAGTGTTCAGAGTTCCTCTCCACACTGCAGGGTGTGCGCATCATCGCCGTTGAGAACACAGCCGAGGCAGCACGCATGGTTGCAAAATCGGGCGACAAGACAAAGGCTTCAATCTCTTCGTCTCTCTGCGCCGAGCTCTATCAGTTGCAGACACTCAAGAGCGCCATACAGAACCGCGACAACAACTACACCCGCTTCATCTGCATCGCAAAACAGCCTCAGATCTATTCGGGTGCCAACCGCACAAGTATAATGATGGTCATCCCCCACCGTCCCGGAACACTCTTCCGCATACTTTCGCGTCTCAATGCCACAGGTGTCAACCTTGTGAAACTCGAGAGCCGCCAGATACCCGAACGCGAATTTGAATACAGATTCTACTTCGACATCGAAGCATCGGTATACAGTACCGAATTCCAGTCTCTCATGTGCGAGCTCAACACCTGCGGCGAGCAGTTCAAATACTTTGGAACATACGCCGAAATCATATAACGAACCACAAGATGAAAGTACTTGTAATCAACGGTCCCAACCTCAACCTGCTCGGCTTGCGCGAACCCACACTCTATGGCGACCGCAACTTCGAGGCACTGCAAGCCTTCATACGCAAAAGTGCCGAGGAGCTGGGCATTGAGGTAGAGCTGTTCCAGTCGAACCACGAAGGAGCCATTGTCGATGCAATACAGGCAGCATACGGCAAATTCGATGCCATTCTTATAAATCCCGCCGCATACACCCACACAAGCGTAGCCATACTCGATGCGCTAAAAGCGGTGGCACTGCCCACGGTAGAGGTACACTTGACAGACATCTCCACACGCGAGAAATTCCGACAGTTCTCCTACGTATCGCTGTATGCCAACCTCACAATATGCGGACAAGGTTTCGAAGGATACAGGAAAGGACTCGAATACCTCAACTCCGAGGTATAAGAAATTTTGTTAATAGATAGAGAAAAGTAGCACGTTTTTAAGAAAATGTGCTACTTTTGCATTCTATCAATGCACAACTATGAAAAAAGTACTATCATCCGCCCTCGGCATACTGATAGCCGCCACCCTCGCTGCTCAGTCGCCCACCAGATACATCGACGAGATTGTTGTTACGGGCAGCAACAGCGCAACAGGCCGCAACCTGCAACCCTACACCGCAACCACCGTCAACGCCGACCGCATAGAGTCCACCGGCAAGGGACAACTGCTGTCGGCACTGTCGGGAACAGTGCCCGGGCTCTTCGTCACAGAGCGCAACATTCTGGGCTTCGGCATCAGCAATGGAGGTGCCGGCGGCATAAAGATCAGAGGCGTCGGAGGCTCTCCCACAAATGCCGTCCTCATGATGGTCGACGGCCAGCCACAGTTTGCCGGTATCTTCTCGCACCACGTCGCCGACTTCTACACCACGGAGTATGTAGAACGCGTAGAGGTGTTGCGCGGTCCCGGCTCGGTGCTCTACGGTTCTAACGCAATGGGAGGAGTGATAAACGTCATCACCAAAGAGAGCCGACAGGATGGTTGCGCCACCACCCTATCCACCGAATACGGCTCCTACAACACATGGCGCTCCTCGGCAACAAATATGCTACGCAAAGGAAAATTCTCGTCGCTCTTCTCCATTGCCTACGACCGCACCGATGGCACCGAGAAGAATTTCGACTACGACCAGAAGAGCCTCTACGCAAAGGCGGGATACGACTTCAGCAAAGCATGGAGCGCACGTGCCGACTACTCAATCACCAACAGCATAGGCAACGACCCCATATATGCCCGTCTCGACAACCCCTCCTCTACCGATATCTACCACCAGAACATAATCCGCGGCGAGGCATCGCTGTCACTCGCCAACAACTACGGCGGCACTAACGGCAACATACGCACCTACTACAGCTATGGCAACCACTATGTCGACGACCCGCGCCACTTCCACAGCCTCGACGACCGCTTCGGCATCATAGCATACGAAAACCTCGCCCTGTGGAACGGCGCCAATGCCACCATAGGGTTCGACTTCGACACATACAGAGGCGAAATCCCCGTATCGGGCGGCAAGGAACATACCGACGGGTCGCTCTCCACAATAGAGCGCAAGAGCATCACCGAGTATTCCCCCTACCTGACAATGTCGCAAAGCATACTCGGCGGCAGAATGATTCTCAACGGTGGTGTGAGGATGGCAAACAGCGACCGTTTCGACACCGGCTGGATACCCCAATGCGGAGTTGTTGTCCACCCCGGCGGCGAGTGGATGATGAAAGCCTCCTTTGCCAAAGGATACAGAAACCCATCGTTCAAGGAGCTATACCTCTACCGCATGGCAAATGCCGATTTACGCCCCGAAGAGATGACCAACTGCGAGCTCACCATCGGCAAACGCTTCGGCGCCACAGCAAGCATAGACCTCACCGCCTACTACAGCAACGGCGACAATATCATTCAGGTGGTGGATATGAAAAACCGCAACACCGGCAGCTTCACCAACAAGGGAATAGAACTGTCGGCATCGTTGCAAGCAACAGAGAGACTGTCGCTGACAGCATCGCACAGCTATCTGCACACCTCGCTCGACGACCTAATAGCCGCGCCCAAGAACCAGTTCTACCTTGCCGCCCGATGGTGTCCGCTGTCGGGGCTCACTCTCGACGGCTCCATCAGGGCTGTCAGCGGACTCTATGTGTCGCCCGAGGAGAAGGACGAAAGCTACATTCTTGTCGGAGCAAAAGCATCATACATTGTACTGAAGAGCAACAATGCGGAGAGATTCCTGGAACTGTTCACCACCCTTGACAACATCACAGACTGCAACTACACGATAAACCGTGGCTATAAGATGCCCGGGTTCAATCTTAGTGTAGGTACCAAATTGCATATCTGATGCAATGGTGGGGCTGAACTTAGAAGCTGTTCTGTCATTACACCTCCGACTGAACTATTTCAGTTCCAGAAATCCCATTACAAACGCATCGGGAAAGACAAATTTCTTTTCGCCAACGACGAATTTTATATGGATGAACTTCTCGTTCCTGTTGATTTTCACAACCGTTCCTTTGCCGAATTTCTTGTGAATGACCGTGCTGTCGACACCTATTGAATCCAATTTGTTTTCGGGCTCCTGCACCGTTTCAGTCCTTTGCGAAGATGCAGCAACTACCGTTGGCTTTATAGGCTGTGGTAGAACAATGGGGATTGGTTGCGCTGCTTCAGTTGTCGATTTATTACCAATGGACGCCCGATATGTGCTTTCCTCAGGCTCTGCAACTTTTGAATAATCACTATAATCAACCTCGTCCATTGAGGACTGCTGGTTATAGAACAGTCTTTCGTACTGTGTCTTGCGAATTGTGGTGTCCCAACCGCCCACCTCATTATCGGCATGTTTGTCGATGCCCGTGTAGATGAGGCTTGCATCCTCGTAACGCTTGAATTTGAAGATTGCGTCGTTCATCAGCGGCGCGTTGAACACGCCCAATGAGCAGAGCATATTGAAATCCCCTACACTCAAGCCTGTTACCTTCTTGAACAAGCCCGGCTCCAACTGCGTTATGACATCTTTAAGGCATCGCTCTCTATAGTCGGTCAGGTACATAAAGACAGGGATTCGAGTGGCAAACTTAATCAGTTTCTCCTGAATCTGTTTGCGCTTGCTCTTCATCTCCTTTTCTTCGGCAGAAAGTTCCTTCTTCTCCTTTGGTGTCGGGTCCGGATTTTCTTTCTTTGCTTTCTTTACTGCTTCGGACTTATTGATAATGGTAGTAAGGTCGCTGTTGAGATTGCGTAGCATGAATATACCTGTCCATGGTTTTACGGTTACACCTGTTGTCAGTTTACCGCAAGTGAGCGTTATAGTCTTTGTCTCCAATGGGTCGCCCATATTGGCTTGAACAGGGCGCAATGCATCAAGACCTATGCCCGCACCCGCCCCGGCACATACTATCACTTTATAGTCGTGGTAGAATCTATTCTGTCGTTGCTTCAGCAAGTTTGCCATTGCAAAGCACGAAGCCACATTTGGCAAGAACCATAATGTATGCGAAAGCACATTAAGCAATATTGTATCGCTGAATGGCATTGGCGGACGCTTGTCTTGCCCCAATTTAAGGTCATCAATGCTTGCCAGCAAGTAACTGCCACGAATAAGGTCGAGCCATTTCTGTACCTCATTCTCATATTTGAAGCGTGCCGACTCGCCTCTGCCCTCTGCCGCAAAGAACAGATTCAGGTCGAACTCGTCAAATTCGCCCTGCTTGGCAACCTCTTGTATCTCATCGGGCATACGGTAGGTAAGCATAACCATTCGTGGTAAGGAGAGATAAGGATTGCCGCTCCCTTTCCACTCTGCTTTTGCTCGTTGTTCATCGCTGTAAGTCCAGTTAAAAATCTGTTCCTCGATAAACTCGCCATAACACCAACAAGCGCCCTATCAATGACAAGAAACGGACCCTCCTATTCCGTAATAACACATTTTCAGCAATTTTTCATCAAAAAGTTGCGCATACACTTGTATATCAAAAAAAATAACACTACCTTTGCACCGCAATTGAGCCGAAAGGCTATCTATATATAATGGTGCCTTGACCGAGAGGCTAGGTAGCGGTCTGCAAAACCGTCCACGGCAGTTCGAATCTGCCAGGCACCTCCGAAGCAGTTACCCCTAAGGTAGCTGTTTTTATTTTTTATATATACCACCCAAACCTCGCGGGCACAAATACAAGAGAAGCACACCGCACCCAATATAACCGAAAGCAGGGTTGCACCTTTTAGGATGCAACCCTGCTTGTTTATTATGCTATGCCGCGAAGCGGCTCAAATGCATTAGAGCTTGGGACCAGCCTCAACCAAAGCCTTACCAGCCTCGTTGCCGGTGTACTTGGTGAAGTTCTTGATGAAGCGGCCTGCGAGATCCTTAGCCTTCTCTTCCCACTGGCAAGAGCACTCGTAAGTGTCGCGGGGATCGAGGATACCTGAATCAACACCGGGCAACTCTGTGGGAACTACAAAGTCGAAGAAAGGAATTGTCTTTGTAGGAGCGTTATCGATAGAACCGTCGAGGATAGCGTCGATGATACCACGTGTATCCTTGATAGAGATACGCTTGCCTGTACCGTTCCAACCTGTGTTAACGAGGTAAGCCTTAGCACCGTTCATCTCCATCTTCTTAACCAACTCCTCACCGTACTTTGTGGGGTGGAGGCTGAGGAATGCTGCACCGAAGCAAGCAGAGAATGTGGGAGTGGGCTCTGTGATACCGCGCTCTGTACCTGCCAACTTAGCTGTGAAGCCAGAGAGGAAGTAGTACTGTGTCTGCTCGGGTGTAAGAACTGATACGGGAGGAAGTACACCGAATGCGTCAGCTGACAAGAAGATAACCTTCTTTGCTGCGGGAGCCTTAGAAACGGGCTTAACGATGTTCTCGATGTGGTTGATGGGATAAGAAACACGTGTGTTCTCTGTAACGCTCTTGTCTGCGAAGTTAATCTTGCCCTCTGCGTCAACTGTTACGTTCTCGAGAAGCGCATCGCGACGGATAGCATTGTAGATGTCGGGCTCGCTCTCCTTGTCGAGGTTGATAACCTTTGCGTAGCAGCCACCCTCGAAGTTGAATACGCACTCGTCGTCCCAGCCGTGCTCGTCGTCACCGATAAGCATACGTTTGGGGTCTGTACTCAATGTTGTCTTACCTGTACCGCTGAGGCCGAAGAATACTGCTGTCTCGCCCTTCTCGTTGGTGTTGGCAGAGCAGTGCATTGAAGCGATACCCTGCAAGGGGAGGTAGTAGTTCATCATAGAGAACATACCCTTCTTCATCTCACCACCGTACCATGTGTTGATGATGATCTGCTCCTTAGATGTGAGGTTGAACACAACTGCTGTCTCTGAGTTGAGGCCGAGCTCCTGATAGTTGGGAACAGTAGCCTTAGAAGCGTTGTAGATTACGAAGTCGGGCTCGCCGAATGATGCGAGTTCCTCTGCTGTGGGGCGGATGAACATATTTGTAACGAAGTGAGCCTGCCATGCTACCTCCATGATGAAACGTACTTTAAGACGTGTGCTGGGGTTAGCGCCGCAGAATGCGTCAACTACGAACAACTTCTTGCCTGAAAGCTCTTTCTGAGCAATCTCCTTGAGAACGTTCCAAGACTCTGTTGAGAGAGGCTTGTTGTCGTTCTTATATTCCTCTGAAGTCCACCATACAGTGTCCTTAGAAGTCTCATCGAATACAATGAATTTGTCTTTGGGTGAACGACCTGTGTAAACACCTGTCATTACGTTTACTGCACCAAGCTCAGTCTCCTGACCTTTTTCGTAACCTTCGAGACCCGGCTTTGTCTCCTCAGCATAAAGCTGTTCATACGAAGGGTTATAAACAATCTCCGTAGTACCGGTGATACCATACTTTGTAAGATCAATCTGTGCCATAAATTAAAAAAGTTAAAATTTATATTACAATTATTATTATCCTGAAAACTAAGGGTTTAACTTGCGACCCTCTTTCCTGTAGCCGCGGCGGTTACCGCCTGCAACAAGAGAGATTTTACAGTTTGCCGAAGTTCTCCTAATGCAAAGATAATTCTTTTTATCGAATCCACAAAAGAATTAAAGAAAATTTTCTTTAATTACTGAAATTATCTCTTCCTACGCCTAAATAAACGCAGCAACCGCAGCAAAGAAGTCCCTTGCTGCGGTTGCCGTATATTATAGATTATTACTATCCGGTAAACATGCTTAAGCCCTTAAGGTTCTATTCTTTAAGTTGCTACAAGCCCCATTGCTTCATTGAGAGGTTCATTGCTTCATTGATGCGCATTAAGCTTTTAGGCAGACTGCGCCAATGACTTTTGG
>JAZNKR010000122.1:0-23050 GCA_045578665.1 Bacteroidaceae bacterium
TTGCAACTGAGTAAAAATGAATAAGATGCCGAAATAAAACAAATGTTCGTATAAGCGAGTGAATAAAAGTTTGCTTTTATTTCCAACGAGCGCAAAAGAACTTCGGAGAATCCAAAAGCGACCGAAATAGAATGCACCCGGAAAAGAAATAGATTAATAATTTATAGAACCTCCCTAAAGTACAATTTAGTGAAAAGTCTGCTAAAGTTAATCATACTGTCTATTTTGGTTGCAGTCGCATATTCAAGCGGTGCCTCCGTGTCGGATTCTGCTTCTCGGCAGACATCTGTCAATGGTATAGCCTCACAGACAGTGATATCTGCTTTCGACCTGTTGGAGAATGCGCATGATATCTATACTCCATGCAGAACAATTCCGGCGAATATTTTTCGTCCCCATGGCTCAGGCAAGAGGGCAAACTCTCTTCAGAAGAGCAGTTCTGAATTTATCAGGACTACAAAGGTTGTCAATACCGATGTAGGCAATTTCATTTAAAAGAATTCATTAATAGTCCATTCTCAGTTTATCAGACCTGCCCATAGGGTTATAAGTCTTGGTAAACTTATTATTTAGCTGTTTTACATATATCATTCAGGAACTGCCTGTTAAAACAATCTCCCAATTCGTCTTATAAAACATCTTTCCTGCCCTTTTTGTTGCCGGAGTATAGGGAGGTACTATATATTAGTGATTTAAGGATAGTTCTATAAATTAGTTCGAGGCGATTTTTGAGTTTGTTTCGGCATCTGTCAGATATTTACTTGGTTATGATGTCTGTATCGCACCAACGTCAATATCAAAATCACTTAAAACAAAACTCAAAATTACGCCGAAAGTTGCGGTTGAACGAGCGCAATGTGAACTTCTTCACAAATTGCATAGCGAGTGAGAGCAACTTCAACTACATAGCTTCCCATAATGATTGATTTAAAATGGAATACATAATAATAATTGTATCGTTAGCCGGTATTTTCTTCGGTGCCGACTATCTTGTCTCGGGTTCGGTCTCTGTAGCCCGAAAATACCGAGTGTCCGATTTTGTGATCGGTGCCGCAATAGTGGGTGTAGGTACATCCATGCCCGAATTCGTTGTGAGTTTCATAGGAGCAGTCAATGGCAATTCCGATGTTGCGATAGGAAATGTCGTTGGTTCCAATATTTTTAATGTATTGGGTATTCTTGGAATAACAGCCATGTTCTTTCCTGTTGCAATAAATGGCAAGAACATGAAATTCGAGATACCTTTCTGTATAGGAGTCTCTCTTCTGTTGACTATCCTTGCCCTGAACTTTTTCAATGGCGAGCCGGCTACTATCAGCCGTCCCGACGGTATGTTGCTTTTCTTTCTTTTTGCCGGATATATGTGGTATTCGTTTGTCCGCGACAGAAAGAGTGCTTCGGATAAGACAGAAACAGCCGAGGATAGTACACCTGTTTGGGTTGCTCTCCTCAAAATAGTCGGCGGATTGGCTTTGCTCATAACAAGCTGCGATTTCTTCGTGGACAACGCAGTGTTGATAGCAAAGTCATTCGGTGTGAACGATGCCTTTATCTCCCTCACGCTTATCGCTTGCGGAACATCTATGCCAGAGTTTGCTGCTTCTATAGCTGCAGCATTGAAGAAAAACACAGATATGGCATTCGGCAATATCGTAGGCTCAAATATCTTTAACATAACTTTTATCCTGGGGCTCAGTTCCCAGGTCATGCCGCTGACTTCTGCGGATATAACATTGGTAGACTACACAGTGATGATTATTGCTGCCATGCTGCCTTTCGTGATAGGACTGACAGGAAAAATAGGTCGGGTAAACGGTCTGTTTATGCTTGTCGGTTTCATAATTTATAATTGGTACCTTATATCAAATCAACTTTCTTAACTATGGAAATACTTCAGATTTTTACACTTTTGGGAGCATTGGGTATGTTCCTTTACGGTATGAACATGATGAGCTCAGGACTTCAGAAGGCCTCGGGCAACAGACTCCGTACTTTTCTTTCGGCGATGACTTCCAACCCGTTCAAGGGGGTGATTACCGGACTCGGTATAACATCAATAATCCAATCTTCCTCCGCCACGACTGTGATGGTTGTAAGTTTTGTAAATGCGGGACTTCTGACGCTTGCGCAGGCTATTGGTGTGATAATGGGTGCAAACATAGGTACGACGGTGACAGCATGGCTTGTATCGTGGCTCGGATTCAAAGCCGATATCTCCATTCTTGCCATCCCTCTTATGGCATTGGGCTTCCTATTCTCCAATTCCAAAAAGAACAAGAGACAGAATATTGGTGAGTTGATAGTGGGATTCTGCCTTCTCTTTCTCGGTCTTTCGTTCATGAAGGAGTCGGTTCCCGACCTCAACGAGACACCCCAGGTGCTTGAGTTTGTAAAGACTTGGTCGAGCTATGGATTCGGCTCGGTGTTGATATTCCTTCTTTTCGGTACCGTGCTTACACTTGTGCTTCAGTCATCGTCGGCTACAATGGCTATCACTCTTATTATGCTCAGTATGGGATGGATACCCTTCGATATGGCATGTGCTATGGTACTTGGTGAGAATATAGGTACAACAATCACTGCCAATATTGCAGCAGCAGTAGGAAACACACAGGCAAAGAGAGCTGCAATGTCGCATACTATCTTCAATCTCTTCGGTGTTATGTGGGCATTGATATTCTTCACACCCTTCCTTGCTCTTGTAGGAGGTATCATCGAACTGTTCGGTCTGCCCAATCCTGCTGCCGAAGGTTTTGTTGTCAACAACCCCAATTCGGTTGAAGGTACAGCTTCGTTGTACGGTCTGTCAATGTTGCATACCCTGTTCAACACCATCAATACATTGATACTTGTGTGGTTTGTGAAGTATATCGAGAAGGCTGTCGTATGGATTATCAAATCTCCTAAAAATCAGGACAGCGATGCTTTCAGACTGAAATATATCTCTGCCGGTCCTCTTGCTACACCCGAACTTGCAACAGAGCAGGCTTTTGAAGAGATTATACACTTTGCCCGGATTTCAAGAACCGGTCTTGCGTATGCAAAAAGCGCTGTAGCCGAGGGCGATGAGGATAAGTTCGACGAACTTCGCAAGAAATTGGTCAAGTACGAAGAGATATCGGATAGAATTGAATATGAAATAGCTTCGTTCCTCAATGCGGTTTCTGCAGGAGACATCAGCGAGACAACTTCGCTTAAGGTGAAGGCTATGTATAAGATAATAGGCGAACTTGAGTCGCTAGGCGATTCTGGTGATGCCATCAGCAGAATTCTCTCCCGAAAAAATATCCATAAGAAGAGTTTCGATGCTGCCACCATTAAAAAACTTGAAGATATGGCAGACGCTGTAGACAATGCCTATGCTTCAATGCTCGAAAATCTCGAGGCTGCCCACAAGGGTACTCTTGTAGAAATTACCAATTCGTACAATGCCGAAGATAGGATAAACAAAATGAGAAACGACCTTCGTGATGCCGAGATCGAAGAGATAGAGAATGGAGGAAAGAATTACCAGACAAGTGTTTACTATATGGATATAGTGAAAGAATTCGAGAGGATGGGCGATTTCATAATCAATATATCGCAGGACTTGAAGAGAGCTTTCGTTGATAAGTAGAGGGAGGTTCTATAAATTATTAATCTATACTTCTTTTCCGGGTGCATTCTATTTCGGTCGCTTTTGGCTTTATTTTTGCATCTTTTTGATATTAGTTCTGTTGCGATGCCCGCATCGCGCCTTTACAAATATCAAAAATCTACTAAAAATAAAACTCAAAATCGCCTCGAACTAATTTATAGAACCACCCTAGAATCTTGTATAATTGCCCCTAATATGGAAGAGGTAATAATAATTTTGGTACTTATTTTGTTGAATGGAATATTTGCCATGTCCGAAATAGCTGGTTGGTTGAAGGCAATTGCATGATGTATGATTTCCTGTGCCATTTTGATCTTTATGACGAAACCCAGGGATATGACTATACCACTATTGCTGGTCTTATAATTGATAAATTGGGACATATACCTGAAACCGGGGAGTCTATGGAGTGGAATGGATTTACTTTCGAAATAGTGGATATGGATGGTCCAAGAATCGATAAAGTTATTATAAACAGGCTGAAGTAATGATTGCTTCGAATGGTGCGAGGGTATATTTCAGAGAGTAGCTATATTCTTTATCGTTCAGTACATTTTTTATCTTTTTTTGATATGTTCATACGTTTTTTTTGTAAATTTGCGAAGTGTGTCCGCTAAAGCGGTACACATCTGTTGTATTTGCACACAAATTCTCAAATCTAACATATTATAACTATGAGTATTTCAAGAAGAAATTTTTTGCGTTTTTCTGCACTTGGAGCATCTGCTATGATGGTTCCTTCGGCAGTAGAGGCTATGGTTCCCGCTGCAAAAGCAGGCAAGAAGGGTAGTGCCAACGACAACATCAACATCGGTTTTATCGGTCTTGGTCAGCAGGCAATCTATTTGATGAACGGTTTTATCACCATTCCCGGTGTGCGCATCGTTGCCGCTTGCGATGTATACGACATCAAGCGTAACCGCTTCGAGCAGCGTGTCAACAAATACTATGCCGAGAAAAAGATAAAGAACAAGCTCACAATGTATATCCGCTACGAGGAGTTGCTCGCACGCAAGGATATCGATGCTGTTGTAATTGCAACTCCCGACCATCAGCATGCTCTTATGGCTATTGCTGCTTGTCGTGCAGGTAAGGACATTTATCTTGAGAAACCCGTAACATTCACTATTTACGAAGGACAGCAGCTTATAAAGGCTGTTCGCGAGAACAATATCATTCTTCAGGTAGGTAGCATGCAGCGTTCAATGAAGGAATTCATCCACGCAGCTAATGTTGTCCGCGAGGGTCGTTTGGGTAAGGTGTCTTTGATTAAGTCTTACGTAGGCGATGGTCCCAAACCCTATAATCTTCCCAAACAGGAGGTTCCCGCTGGATTGGATTGGGATTTGTGGCTCGGTCCTTTGTCGGAGAAATTCTACTACAACCATCAGCTCAACCCGCTGCTCACAGAGAGCGGACACGATGAGTGCTGGGGTGCATGGCGCTGGTACCAGGGTATGGGTGGCGGATTCACCACCGACTGGGGTGCTCACATGTTCGACGTTGCACAGTGGTGCATCGGTAAGGACGGATGGGGACCTTCGGAGATTCTTCCTCCCTCGGCAAGCCCCTACGACTGTCTGACATTCAGATACGACAACGGCATTGAAGTTGCTCAGATGAACTTCGGTCATGGTCAGGCTGTAAAGGTTTACGGTGAGAACGGATGGATTATCGTAGGTCGTGGCAAGTTCCTTGCCTCTTCTCCCGAATTTATGCCCACAAAGGTAGACGAGCAGAAGATGTACGAGACAAATGTTCCGCACTATCAGAGCTTCATCGACAGCGTACGTTCACGTCGCGACCCGAGCGTTCCCATCGAGGTAGGCCACAGCTCTTGTACAATGTGTACACTCGGAAATATTGCTTACGAGCTCGACCGTCCTCTTGTATGGAATCCCATCGTACAGAAGTTTATGAACGACGACAAGGAGGCAAACTCTAAGCTCCACTACGAATATCGCAAGCCCTATTCTTTGGATTGATTGTAGTGAGAGACTGCTTCTATAAGCAAAAAAAACTTCCCCGCGGGGAAGTTTTTTTTTTGCTTATAGAAGCTTGGGGCAGTATCAGATACCCATAGACTGCTTCATAGCCTCTATTACTTTGTCTGCCTCGGCAAGTGCCTGTGCATATTGGCTACGGTCGGCAAGTTTGCCTTTTGCCTCCATGTAGAACTTGATTTTGGGCTCTGTTCCCGAAGGACGTACAGATACCTTGTGTCCCGATGCTGTGAAGTACTGGAGTACGTTTGATGTCTCAGGCATGTCGAGGTCTGTTACATTGCCGTTCTCGTCAATCTGCTTGAGTGTCTTGAAGTCCTTATAGGCAACAACGGGCTCGCCGGCCATTGTCTTCAAGGGGTTGGCACGGAAGTTCTCCATCATCTGACGGATTTCGTCGGCGCCGCTCTTTCCGGGTTTTACTACGTTTACTGTAATCTCCTTGGAGAAGCCATACTCCATGTAGATGTCGAGCAACATTTCGTAGAGAGTCTTGCCGTTGTCCTTTGCCCATGCTGCAACTTCGCCGATGAGACTGCAAGCTGAAACTGCATCCTTGTCGCGGCAGAACTCCTCGGCGAGGAAGCCGAAACTCTCTTCACCACCACCGATGTAGTTCATGATGCCTTCGTTGTCGCGGATAACCTTTGCAATCCATTTGAAACCGGTGTAGCAGTCGAACATCTTAAGGTTGTTCTTCTCGGCGATGTTCTTGATTACCTCTGTTGTTACGATGGTTTTCACAACATACTCCTTGCCGGTCATCTTGCCAAGCTTGGTGTACTGTGTGATGATGTAGTAGAGGAATATCATACAGATCTGGTTACCGTTGATAAGTACCCATTCGCCTTTGTCGTCCTTGCAGGCAATACCCAGACGGTCGGCGTCGGGGTCAGATGCCATAACGATGTCTGCATCAACCTCGCGTGCGAGTTTCAGGGCGAGTGTCAGCGCCTCTGCATTTTCGGGGTTGGGAGATATTACTGTGGGGAAGTTTCCGTCTTTCACCATCTGCTCCTCAACGCAATATACGTTGTTGAAGCCCCAGCGTTTCAGTGAGTTGGGGATGAGTGTGCGGCCGCAACCGTGGATGGGGGTGTAGACAATCTTAAGGTCTTTCTGACGCTCGACTACATCGGGAGCAATCATCAGATCGCGTATTTTGTCAAGGAATACATTATCAACATCCTCGCCGATAACCTCGATAAGTGCGGGGTTGCCCTGGAACTTGATGTCCTCAACCTTCACGCTCTCGACGTGCTTTATAGTATTTACATCGTGGGGAGCAAGCATCTGTGCGCCGTCCTCCCAGTATGCTTTATAGCCGTTGTACTCCTTAGGGTTGTGGCTGGCTGTGATGTTCACACCGCTCTGGCAACCGAGGTGACGGATGGCAAATGAGATTTCGGGTGTGGGGCGGAGATCCTCAAACAGATATACCTTGATGCCGTTTGCCGAGAAGATGTTTGCCGAAATTTCTGCAAACAAGCGGCTGTTGTTGCGGCAGTCGTGGCCTACTACAACTGAAATCTGCTCCTTGTCCTTGAAACAGATGTTGAGGTAGTTGGCAAGTCCCTGTGTAGCTTTACCTACTGTGTAGATGTTCATGCGGTTGCTTCCTGCGCCCATGATGCCGCGCAATCCGCCTGTACCGAACTCAAGTTCCTTGTAGAATGCATCAATCAGAGGGTTCTTGTCTTCGTTGTCGAGCAGAGCCTGAACCTCTTTGCGTGTCTCTTCGTCGTATGCGGGTGAGAGCCATTCGTTTGCTTTGGCTGTCACCATTTTAATCAATTCGTTATCCATGATATTTATTGTTATTCGTTACGGGTTTGTAAATTCTCTGCAAAAGTACAAAAATATTTCTACTTCTTTGCAGGAATAACATATTTATCGCCTGTCTGTTTCACATACTCCTTCAGATATGCCTTGGGGTAGCCGGGACGTTTGACGTTGGCGCCTACCCCCGAAGGTGTACGCTCGAACTTGCCGTTCTTCTCGGGTTTTACAACAAAGTCGTTGTACTTCACAATCATATATTCGGCAAATTTCTTCCACTCGGCAAGAGCCTCCTCTGCCACGCGGCAGGTGTAGTCGGTGAGCATCCGTTTGGCATAGAGGGGCGAGCCTTTCATGCTTCTCACAGCCTCGGCTTCGATGCTCTTGGTCTCTTCGATTGTGCGGTTCTCGAATCCGCGCTGTACCTTGCGCATGTCGTCGATGACAAGCGAGTATTTGGGGTACACCATGTTTGCCACCCAGTTGAACACCCAGTACGACGATTTCCAAGAGAATGTTACGGGGTCGGCATACTCCTCGGCATAGCAGTCGGGTACGCGGTCGGTGCAGCAGTAGACGGGGGTGTATATCATCATGTCGGCATCGTCGCATCCGAACCAAAGGATACCACCTACGGGGTCGGGAAGTGAACGGCGCATCTGTGCCACAAATACAAAAGCCGACTGCATTGTAGAGATGGGGCGCTCGTTGAAGTATTTCACACCGTCTACCTCGAAGCTGAGGGGCGAGAGACGATAGGGCATGTCGAACATACCGCCTCCAATTTCACCCGAAATGTCAAAGGGAGTGCCCTCGTAGTGGTCGCGCATACCGTTCTGAACATCCTTCAATGTGAGGGGTTTCTTGGGCTTCATATAGAGAGGGATTGCGGTTGCTGTTGCATCGCCCTTTGCCCAGTCGAGGTATTTGTTCATATCCTCGCTGCCGAACATATTGAAGAAGCTCCATACACGGGCATCGCAGTAGCGCAGGCCGCCGAAGTCGAAGGGGCAGTATGCTGCCGCGAAGTTGAAATCTTCGTCTTTCCCCGAGAAGTAACCCTGCTTGCGTGCAAAGGAGATTACATCCTTAGAGTACATCACATTCTCTTTGTCCTTCATGTTGAACTTGTGAATGCGCGACTGGTTGGCATGGGCCGAGATGCAGTCGTCGGGGATGCGCACTGCTACCCACACTATTCCTTTCTCTACATTACCCTTGCCGATAACCTCGAGAATCCAAGCCTCGTCGGGGTCGGCAATGGAGAAACTCTCGCCACTGCTGCAATAGCCATACTCGTTGCATAGGGTTGTGATGATGTTGATTGCTTCGCGGGCTGTCTTTGAGCGTTGGAGCGCTATATGCATCAGACTGCCGTAGTCCATCATTCCTGTTGTGTCTACAAGCTCTTCGCGACCGCCGAAGGTTGTCTCGGCGATGGCTACCTGAAATTCGTTTATGTTACCGATGACATTGTATGTCTGACGGGCTTCGGGAATTGAACCCAGGTATCTTTGCTCCTCCCAGTCGTAGAGGTCGCGCATGGTGCCCTCGGGGTGTATTGCTGCGGGAAAATGATAGAGGAATCCGTTCATTCCGTAGCTGTCGCAACTGTATGTGATGAACACAGAACCGTCGGCTGATGCTTTTTTGCCGACGAGGAAATTGGTGCAGGCTTCTGCCGCCGAGACAAGCAGCATGGCGCCCAACAGGGTAAGAAAGAATTTTTTCATGGTCTTATTTTTTGATTATTGAATTTTATGGATTATTGTATCTCAATATGTAAATCTCTTTTCGTGTATGGTTTCGTTGCCGGCTCTGTCTGTAACCACGAGACGCAGAGTGTGCCTGCCGCGACGTACTCCCTCGTTCTTGAGGTTGCAGGTGAGCCTTACGTTTTTCGAACTGAATCTGAACAGCTTGAATTCGCCGTCGATATATCCTTTATAACTCTTCACTCCGGTCTCACCGTCTGCAATGTAGAATGTGAGTATTCCGTTTTTGCCTTTTGTGAGGTCTCTCACGGTCGGTGGCGTGGTGTCTATTGCCGCTTCGTAGATGCCGAGCGAGGATATGGATGCGCTTATCCATCCATCTTTGCAACTGCCTCCTATGCCATAGCCGCCACCCGAGGTTACTCTTCTTATATATAGTTTCTCGGTATTTACCGATGGTGTTCCTTTCAATTGTATGGCAATTTCGCATCCTCTCCATAGTGGGTAGGTTATTCCGTTGAGATTGTAACGGTCGGATATGGCATCGGGCTTTTCTATGCGTCTGATGTCGAGGATGGCATCTTCGAAAAGTTCGCCTTTAGGAATTTTCAGTCTCATCCCTAAATCGCGAAGTTCGTTGTCGGTGTCCCAACGGAAATATTGCGCACCCTGTGAATCTACATCCGGAATCTCGCAACGTTCCCCCTTTACTGCAAATCTATAGCGCGAGGTGTTGCCGTGAATGTCGCTAAGGGTATATTCTATGTCGTATGTACGCTCTTCGTCTATTGTTAGCCATCCGCGGCTGTTGTCAGTGGAGAGCAGGCGCAGAGGATTGTTGTCGAGCAGATGTGAACGCATGAACCACTCGCCGCGCAGATAGTATGCCTCATAGTCGACCCACGCGTTTATCAGGCGGTTCTCGTTGAATGCCACTCTGTCCATCCTGCTCGAATAGAGCAGTTTGCCGTCGGCACGCAGTTCTATCGTGTAGAGACCATAGTTGTTTGCTGTGTTGTCCATGAAGTCGAGAGCCTTTATTCCGAAGCCTACTTCGCCCCATGCCCTGAATGTCTCCTTTGGGCTGTTGCCTCCTATCTTTTGCACCTGTTTCCTGTTTTTGCCGTTGACACAACCTTTGCCCGGTCGGGGATGGATGGAGAGTGCGTATGCTTTGGGGGCTTTGCTGTCCTTTACATATTCCTTATAGAATAGGAGGGGATTGATAAGCTCACCACTCTCCGTTTCGCGTATTTCGAAGTGGAGGTGCGGTCCGAAAGAGTATCCGGTGTTTCCGCTCATGGCAACGACGTCGCCTCTACGCACGGGGTATTCGTCCTGTTTGAAGGAGAGGTCCACGGCAAATGTCTCTTCGCTGTATTGTCTCTCCCTTACTCTTGCAGTGATGTCGTCTGTAAAACTTTCGAGATGTCCATAGACTGTGGTATAACCGTTGTAATGCGTTATGTAGAGTGCATTGCCGTATCCGCCAGGCGATACGGTGGCGCGCGAAATGTAGCCGTCGGCAGGTGCGTGTATGGGTTTGTTTATCACGCCTTGTGTCTTGAAGTCCACTCCGCCGTGGAAATGGTTGGAGCGCAGTTCGGCAAAATTGCCGCTGAGCAGTATGGGAAAATCGAATGGCAGTGCAAACTCTCTCTCTTCTCCTTTTGCCGTGGTGCTGCACACTATCAGGGAGAGGAGCAGCACAATTTTTACAATTGCTTTGCTCATACTCCTTTTATAAGTTTACGTAGATAGAAATATATGCGGCTCTGTATCATGAAGAGTCTGAACGAGTGTTTGAATGGGATGAATCCGAATTTGCATTTCAGAGACCGGGGCAACCTTTGCAGTTCGGCTCTCTTGTGGTGGTGTCTGATACGTGAGAGCAGGACGGTGCGTTCCCCTTTGCCCAATAGGGGACCGAATCGCCAATAATATCCGCTGACAGCCACTATGTTCTGCCACAACCGTTCTTCGATGTGATTGACATACGCTTCGGGCTGGTTCTCTTCGACGAGCATCTGCTTGAGGCTCGCTGTCGCTTCCATCCAGTCGGCATAGTGTATGCCAGGGTTGTGGAGCGTGCTTTGGGGGTGTTGCAGATAGTAATATATGCCGTTGCAGAAACGCACTTTTCCCGAATGGAGATAGTGGCGGCGTGCGGTGTTGTCGTCGCTATACAGGAAGCTTGCCGTGTCGAAGGGGAACTTTTCGTACAAGCAGCGACGTGCAAGGTATAGTCCGTGGATGTCCCAGTCGAGCGCCAGCCTCATAGCCTCCTGCCCGTCGAGAACATCGCTGCTGCATTTGTTTACGAACTCCTTTTCAGCATCGGTCTCTGCGTCGTGGTATACCATTCTGAACAGTACAGAGCCGGTATCCTCGTTCTTGTCGAGTACCTCCACTGCCTTCTCTATTGCATCGTGCGAGAGCCAGTCGTCGCTGTCGAGCATCATTATGTAATCGCCGGTGGAGATGCGCAGGGCTTCGTTGCGAGCCACGGCAGCGCCGCTGTTCTTTGCAAGAGAGGCGACTCTGATGAAATTGTACTTTGTCGCATACTCCTGCAACATCTGCAACGATATGTCGGTAGAGGCGTCATCCACACATACGACCTCTATGTTGGTGTATGTCTGCGAGCATAGCGATGCAAAGCAGCGCGGCAACCACTTTGCGCTGTTGTGTACGGCTACAAGGACAGATACTCTCTTTACCATCTCAGAAAGCGTTTGATGCGGTTCAACAATTTTTCGACATAGCTCATCTTTTTCGACAGCATGTAGAATGAAAGCAGGGCTGAGACTGCAACGAACAAGCATCCCGTCAACCAATATCCCCAACCGTCTGCAAACTGCTGCATGGTTGCAACCATGGCTATGAATACCGTTGCCTGCAAGATGAAACTTGTATATACGCTATTCTCGAAACAGAAAGAGTAGCGGTTGCTGGTAATTGCATAGACTACAAACCAGTCTGCAATCAATGCTGCCGCCATACCGGCTCCTACTCCAAGCAGTCCGCCAAATTTGTATCCGAAGATGATGAACAGTGCAAAAAGTATATCGTATATGCCCTCCTGAAGCATATATACTCTCGAATTACCACGCGATAGTGGCAGGTAGGACATTGGGAAGGTCATTGTGCGCACCAGCATTCCGAACATGGCAATCTGTGTCATGGGCACCGCCGCCATCAGTTCGGTGTCGTAGAAGAGTGGAACGAGTATGGGCAACGCTATGGAATAGGCTATAAGAATAGGTGCCTGAATGAGCAACTGCACCTCTGCCTGCTCGTTGATGAGTCTGTTGGTTGCCATGCGGTCGTTTGCCGCAGCCGACAGACGCGGATAGAAGTCGGAGTCGATGGCGGCAAAGAGTACTCCCGGCAGCAACATCAGCAGAAAATAGCTTGTAGAGTATATGCCGACAGTGATGCTGTTGCCTATGTCGTGGAGCATCGTACATACAAGCCACATGGAGCCCGAGCCCATCATGGCTGCAATGATGTATCCTATTCCGAACTTCACCATCTCCACTCCGTCGCGGAGTATCTTCCTGGAAAAAGGTGCAATACGGTATTTATACAGTGGCAACGAGTATGCCAACAGTATGAGCATCTGTGCAAGACTCGCAAGGAATATTGCGGGGAAGATGCCGGCGATGCCCATGAAATAGTAAAATGGTACCGAAATTATAAGTCCGAAAAACGACGACCAGAGGGTGTACATAGCCACCTTGTAGAGCCGTTGCACACCTTTGAGAATTGCAAGCTCGCTGGCTGTGATTGCCATGAATCCCACAACAGGCGACAGGAAGAAAAAACGGGAGGTGTAGTAGTCGTTGCCCTCGAAGTTCCATTCGCCCAGGAGAGGAGTGAGCAACACAGAGACGATGACTCCTGCCACCGCTGTGAGAAAAGCCCAGCTGCGCAAGACCTTTATCCAATGCTTAAGGCTCTCCTCGTCGCCCTCTTCGTGTGCTTTCACAATGTGGCGTATGGCGCTGAACGAAAGACTGAGATTCGTGGAGTCGCTGAGCATTTGCAGCGTGCGGTTGTACATCGCAATGATTCCGAGACCCGATGCGCCTATGAGTTTGGTCGCAAATTTGGTCTTTATAATGCCCAGAAGTATAGAAAAACTCTGAGTGCCACCGAAAATGCCCATGTATTTTATTGCACGTTCGTAGCCCCCCTGTTTTTTGTTTTTCTTCTCTTCTTTAATCATTTATTGATGATTGCATTTCAAGTTTGCGAAGTTAATACAAATAGTTCAATTTTTAAAATATGCGACAAAAGAATTTGTTTATCAAAAATTTGTATCAGATTAATACAAGTGTTAAATATTTTTTTTGTAAATTTGTCGTTATTGATCGGTTTACGGCTAATATCTGTTTTTATCAGTTGTTTTTCAGTCAATACACCCGGGTAAACAAAGGCATTAAATGAAACTAAGCATAATAGTTCCTGTATACAAGGTGCGCAGACATTTGCAGAGTTGCATAGAAAGCATCCTGTTGCAGACATATACAGACTTTGAACTGATACTTGTCGACGACGGCTCCCCCGACAACTGCGGAGCCATCTGTGAGCGTTATGCCCAGGAGTGCGACAAGGTGAAGGTGATACACAAGAAGAACGGTGGGCTCTCTTCGGCACGCAATGCAGGACTTGCGGTTGCACAGGGCGAATACATCACTTTCGTCGATGGCGACGACACTGTGGCATCGGGTACATATTACTACAACATGAGAATCCTGCAATCGAACCCCGATATCGACATACTCGAGTTCCCTGTAAACGTACACTACGAATCGCCCGAGAGCCATATACTCACATTCAATGCCGAAAAGGTTACGGGCAACAGGGAGATTTTCATCGACTACATAAAGCGCAAGGCTTACGAACACTGCTATGCATGGAACAAGATATACCGTGCCGACATGTTCCTTTTCACCCGCTACCCCGAGGGAGAGGTCTATGAGGATCTTTTTGTAACACCCACACTATACGAAAATTGCGACAGCGTCTACTACTCCGACGGAGGAATCTATTACTATTATGCACATAACGATGGGATAACACGTAGCTACTCATTCGCTTCGCAATATTGTCTTTACAAGAACAAAGTCCTTCTATACAATAAGGTGCGTAACGACTACAAACTGATACCCGAGTCAAACGAAATACTGCTTGGGACCCTCGATTCCCTCACCGACCTTATGCGCTGTTCCGATGGCAGCAAGGAGGAGAAGAACGCGGCTTTCAACCTGTTGAAGGGAGTGAAAATAGATATAAAGACGCTCTTCAAGATGGAAATCCCCCTCAGCCGCAAACTGAAGTTCGTTACATATTCGCTTCTCGGCGCAAAATTCCATTGTAAACTAATCGCAGCAATGCACAAGAAACTCTGCTGACAATCTGCCCATGCTTCTGACATTCATCCTACCGCACTACAATCTTCCCGGCGAACTTCTGCAAAGATGTGTCGCAAGCATCGTTGCGCAGAATATCCCCGTCGAGGATTACGAAATAGTGGTGGTTGACGACGGTTCAGACACCCCTCCCGAATGGATAACAGAAAAATTTCCCGGAATAGGAATACGGTTGATAAAGGCTCCTCACGGCGGTCCCGGAGCTGCCCGCAACAGAGGAATAGAGGCTGCGCAGGGTGAATATATACAATTTGTCGATTCAGACGACACGCTTGTTCCGGGAGCCTTTCCGGCTTGTGTGAAAATACTGGGAGACGAGCAGCCCGACATCCTGCAGCACGGATACAGGGTGTGTACTACCGGGGAGCAGGCAGACCGTGCAGTGGCTCGGCGCAAGGGCTACAGAGTGTATGACTGTGGTGCGGAGTATATGTCGCGCATGAATCTCAGCGGCAGTCCCTGTGTCTATATATTCAGAAGAGAACTCTGCAACACGAACAACATACGGTTTGCCGAAGGTGTGATGCACGAGGACGAGGATTTCAATATGAAAATCTATTACTACGGCAACAGGCTGATAGTGAGCCGGAATATAGTATACAACTACTGCATCCGCGAAGAGTCTATAACCTCGGGCACAGACTGGATGCACGAAGTAAGGCGCATAAGCCACCTCTTTCTGCTGCTCGAAAGAGTGGTGGCATTCCGCTTCGAACAACAGGAGTACAGTTCCATCGTGCAACGTGCGGCACTCAATCGCAAACTTGCAATGCTCACAGTGGACACACTCCTCAATCTCTTCTACGACGGATGGAGTGCCGATGAAATGAAGTCGGTCTGCAGTTGCGATCTCCATGCGTTGGGAGTCTACCCCTTGCCACAAAAGAACTATTCGTTGAAATACCGTCTGTTTGCCACACTCGCCAACAGCAATACAGGTCTGAAGATACTGCGCAGAATCCTGCCCTACCAAAAACCCCAGAAACGATGAGAATATTACTGATAGGCGAATACAGCAATCTCCATTGGAGCCTCTCCGAGGGATTGCGCGAAGCAGGGCACGAAGTATGCGTGCTCAGCAATGGCGATTTCTGGAAGAATTACAGACGCGACATTTCACTTGTCCGCGGAGAGGGCCGTTTTGCCGGCATAAAATATCTTGTGGATGCAATACGGTTGTTGCCCAAGATGCGTGGCTACGATGTGGTGCAGCTCATAAACCCTATGTTCCTCGAACTGAAGGCGGAACGCATAGCGCCTTTCTATCGCTACCTGCGCCGTCACAACAAGAAAATATTTCTCGGAGCATTCGGTATGGATGCGTTGTGGGTGAAGGCAGGTACCGACCGAAAGACATTCCGCTACTCAGATTTCAATATAGGCGACAGGCTCATAGACAACAACAGCACCCGCGAACTGATAGCCGACTGGAGTGGAACTGCAAAAGAGCGGCTCAACTATATGATAGCCGACGACTGCGACGGAATCATTGCTGGTATGTACGAATATTATGCAGCTTACAAGTCTCGGTACGGCTCCAAACTTGTGCATATCCCTATGCCGATAAATGTTGATGAGGTATGCGGAGAAGTATCGGAACCAGGCGAAAAACTGCGCTTCTTCATAGGCATACAGAAGAGTCGCAACGAATATAAAGGTACCGACATAATGTTGCGGGCACTCACAAGAGTGAAGGAACACTATCCCGACAGGTGCGAGATTCTCAAAGCCGAGAATGTGCCATTCGAAGAGTACTCCAAAATGGTGGCAGACAGCGATATACTTCTCGACCAGCTCTATGGCTATTCCCCGGGAATGAATGCTCTTTTGGCGTTGACAAAGGGCAAGATAGTGGTAGGCGGTGCCGAAGAGGAGTATTACAACATGATTGGTGAAGACTCTCTGCGTCCTATGGTTAATGTCCTCCCCGACGAAGAGGATGTGTATAGAAAATTGGAATATCTTGTGAACAACCCCGGTATCGTCAGAGGAATGAAAGAGGATAGCCTCGAACTTGTGCGCAAATACCACAACCCGCGCACAGTAGCCGGGCAATATCTTGAATTCTGGCAGTCGAGGTAAAAGTCAAGGTAAAACGGTTCTTCCAAGAAATTTGCAAAGCCGCGAATATAGAAAACTTTTCCAATAAAATTTAAACAGCTTCTGAATTACATTTCGTACCTTTGCATTTGTGAAAAACAAAGAGACCATACTTGAACTCAAAGGGGTAACCATATGCTACGGGGACCACACTGTGATAAGCAACTTTTCCATGCAGCTGAAAAGGGGCGAACTCGTTGCCGTTACCGGAGTGTCGGGCAGTGGAAAAAGTTCGCTCATCCGTGCTCTTTTAGGCTTTGTTCCTATAGTCTCCGGCGAAATATTTCTCAATGGAACATCCCTACGCACGACAGAAGTACGCAGACACACAGCCTATCTGCCGCAGGATCTCTCCTTCCCTAGTGAATGGGTCTCCGAAGTCCTCAGAATGCCATTCTCGTTCCGTAACAACAAGGATATAAAGGTAACCGATGAACAGTGGCGCGATAATTTTGAAAAGCTCGGTCTCGACAGCAGTATTATAAAAAAACGTCTGAACGAAATTTCGGGCGGTCAGCGTCAGCGCATGATGCTTGCCATCAGTTCCTTGCTCGACAAGGAGATTGTCATTCTCGACGAACCCACATCTGCGCTCGATGCGGCGTCAGTGAAACTTGTAACGCAATATATAAAGGAGATGGCGATGCGGGGAAAGAGTGTGATCTCTGTAACGCACGATATGGATTTTGCTGCAGAATGCGACAGAGTGATTGAGATTAAACCATTCAATGCCTATTAAGAATATATTAAGAATACAATGTCTACAATTGATATATCAATAGAAGGTCTTCTGTGGGGACTGTTGCTTATGGCGATACCGTTCTATTTCCTTTGGAAATACAAGACAGGGATTCTCTCTGCTGCCGTAACGGGTCTTGTCAGGATGGTAGTCCAGCTTTTTTTGGTGGGTCTCTATCTGAAGTATCTATTCCTTTGGGACAACCCGCTGCTCAATATCCTGTGGGTAGTGATAATGGTGTTTGTCGCAACCGAAACGGCACTTACACGAACAAAATTCAAACGCTCGGTAATGATGTGCCCCATATTGGTAGGCTTTGCGACAAGTTCGCTGCTTGTAGGATTCTATTTTCTCGGCATTGTGCTCGAACTCGACAATGTCTTCAGCGTGCAATACTTCATACCGATAATGGGCATACTCATGGGCAACATGCTTGGTGCCAACGTGATAGCACTCAATACATTCTACTCTCATCTGAGACGCGAAAAGACATATTACTACTATATGCTCGGTAACGGAGCAACTGTCTCAGAAGCATTGTCGCCATTCATCAAGCAGGCGCTTGTCCGCACATTCACACCGGTGATTGCAAACATGGCAGTCATGGGGCTTGTTGCTCTTCCTGGAACGATGATAGGTCAGATTCTCGGTGGCAGTGCCCCCGATGTAGCCATCAGATACCAGATGATGATAATTGTGATAACAATTTCATCTTCAATGATGTCTATAGCCGTTACGTTAAATATCATCAAGCGTATTGCATTCGATGCAGAAGGAAGAATGCTGAATGTTTCGAAGGAGGCATGAGTTCCATGATGCGGTCATACCCTAAAAGCGATAAAAAAAAGTGTGCAAATGACCTGCAATAGAGAAAAAAACACTATCTTTGCACAACAATACAAGACAATTGGCGAAAATTAAGGAAATAACAGCTGCCCTTGAAATATTCGCGCCTCTGCCCCTACAGGAAGGATACGACAATGCCGGACTGCAGATTGGATTAACAGAAGCGGAAGTTACAGGGGCTTTATTGTGTTTGGATGTAACCGAAGAGGTCGTTGACGAGGCAATCGCATCCGAATGCAACCTCATTGTATCCCATCACCCGTTGATTTTCCATGCTCTGAAAAAAATCACAGGGCGCAACTATGTCGAGCGGTGCATATTGAAGGCACTCGCCAACAACATCGCCATCTATTCTGCCCACACAAACCTCGACAATGCCCCAGGAGGCGTAAACTTCAAGATAGCCGAGAAACTTGGGCTCAAGAATGTAAGAATACTTGCTCCTAAGGAGAATTCCCTACTGAAACTTGCCGTGTACGTGCCGGTAGAACATGCGGCGACAGTGCGCAATGCGCTCTTCGAAGCAGGTTGCGGCTCTATAGGCAATTACGATTCGTGCAGCTACAACATCACCGGTGAAGGAACATTCCGTGCAGGCGATAACTGTTCGCCCTTTTGCGGCGAGATAGGGATGTTGCACACCGAAAAGGAGATACGTATAGAGACCATACTCCCCGCATACATTAAGAGCCGTGCCCTGAAAGCGATGCTTGCAGTGCATCCCTACGAAGAGCCGGCATACGACATATATCCCTTGCAGAACGAATGGGCGACTGCCGGCACGGGAGTAATAGGCGAGACCGAATCGCCGGTCGATGCAATGGAGTTCCTTCACAGAATAAAAGAGACATTCCATGTAGAGCGGCTGATGCACACCGCTGTTGGCGACAAGAAGATAAGCAAGGTGGCTTTGTGTGGCGGAGCCGGTTCCTCATTTTCCGGCAGTGCTTCTGCCGCAGGAGCAGACATCTACATCACAGGCGAGGGACACTATCACGACATGTTCAACTACGACACTCGCATGATAATGGCTGTCATCGGACACTACGAAAGCGAACAGTACACCCCTGAACTTCTGGCGGAAATACTCTCGCAGAAATTCCCGGCACTAAAGCTCAAAATCACAGAAAAGAGAACAAATCCCGTATATTATTTATAATTCAAATTATAGAAGAAAATGGCAAAGAAAGATCCCGCGGATTACACCGTAGAAGAAAAATTGAAATCGCTGTACCAGTTACAGACAATACTTTCAGAGATTGACAAGATAAAGATTCTTCGTGGCGAGCTTCCTCTCGAAGTAAAGGACCTCGAAGACGAGATAATAGGTCTTGGTACTCGTATAGAGAATATCGCAAACGACATTAAGACCAACAAGGACAAGATTTCTGACTGGAAACTTGAGATAGAGCAGGCTAAACAGAGCATTGCAAAATATACAGAGGACCAGAACAATATCCACAACAGCCGTGAATTTGACCTCCTGAACAAGGAGATAGAATACAAGAATCTTGTAATCCAGCACAACGAGAAGAAAATCAGAGAGGCACAGGCTCTTGACAAGCAGAAGAACGAGGAACTCGAAAAGGCAAAGACTGCACTCGATGAACGCAAAAAAGACCTCGACCTTAAGAGAAGCGAGCTCGACGAGATTGTAGTAGAGACAAAGCAGGAGGAGGAGAGACTGCGCGAGCAGGCACGCAACCTCGAACTCACCATCGAGCCCCGTCTCCTGACATCATTCAAGCGTATCCGCAAGAACTCACGCAACGGTCTTGGCATCGTATATGTACAGCGCGACGCTTGTGCCGGCTGCTTCAGCAAGATACCGCCCCAACGTCAGATGGACATCAGAATGAGAAAGAAAATCATCGTATGCGAGAACTGCGGTCGCATCATGATTGACCCCGAACTTGCAGGTATCAAGGAGGATAAACCGGCAGAAGCACCCACAACAAAACGTCGTGGTATCAAGAGAGCAGCAAAGGCTGAATAATTATCCTACATCATACAAACAGCAATGGCGGCACATGCCGCCATTGCTGTTTGATACAGCTTTGTGACAAATTATGCAATTGACAGTTCTTATAGACAACAAGCCTTCGGCAAGCGGTACACTGCATAGTGAGCATGGACTCTCTATGCACTTCAACTATGGAGGCAGATCGTTCCTTGTGGATACAGGAGCAACACCGCTGTTTGCCGAGAATGCCGCTGCTCTCGGCATAGAGATTGCCGATGTAGATTTTCTCATCCTATCACATGCCCATGTCGACCACACAGGCGGTTTGCGCACATTCCTCGAAAGGAACAGCAAGGCAAAAGTATATCTTTCGCAGAATATTTTAGGAAATTCGTACTACTCGACACGCCGAGGAGCCAAAAGGGATATTTCCCCCGACCATTCTCTGTTTGAGCAATACAGCGAAAGATTTTTCCCGGTATCGGGTAGTACTTCGCTATGCGAAGGTGTTGTGGTAATCTCAGATATAAAATCCCTTCACAAAAAGCCCGCAGCCAATGCAACGTTGCTGAAGAACGATGCCCACGATGATTTTTCGCACGAAATGTTTGTGACGGTAGATACCCCGCAGGGCAAGGTGTTGCTCTCGCCGTGCTCGCACATGGGAGCAATGAATATAATGGATTCCGTCGACGGCACTCTTTCCCACTTTGTGGGTGGACTGCATCTGCTCGACTCTGACGAACGCTTCTCTTTCGAAAGCGAGGAGGAGCTGCGCGCAATAGCCACTGCTTTTAAAGAGAAAGGGATACACTTGCACACAGGGCATTGCACGGGCGAGAATGCAAAAAGGATATTCTTGCAACAGTTGGGAGGTCTCTACTCCGAATTTTACACCGGATATACAGTGGAAATGTAAGGGAAGTACCTCCCGTAAGACTGTTTTTCATAAGTTTCTTCATGGAAGATCGGTTTAATAAATCTTCCATTAAATATTACGCATAGATGATAGATTTAAGCAAAAAAGCTAATCTATAGTAACGTAATCACAGAAATATGAAGCTTATGAAGACAAAAATTTTCAATCTTATCATTATTGACGAAAGCGGCTCTATGCATAGCATCAAAAAAGAGGCTGTCGACAGCGTCAATGAAACTATACAGACTATCCGTTCGGCTCAAAAGAAACACGAAGAACAGGAACACTTTGTCAGTCTTGTTACATTCAACGACGATGTAAAGACAATCTATGATTGTGTACCCGTAGACGAGGTCGCCGAACTTACATCTGAAACTTATTGTCCCGATTGCTGTACTGCGTTGTACGATGCAATGGGCATTTCGTTGAATGCGCTCCGGAAAAGGGTTGGCGATGGCGATAAGGTGCTGGTAACAATCGTTACGGACGGTTGCGAGAATTCATCTAAAGAGTATAACGGAAGAGCAATCAAGGCTCTTGTAGATGAACTTAAAGCCAAAGAGTGGGTGTTTGCCTACATTGGAGCCAATCAGGATGTTGAGGCTGTAGCCGCATCAATCTCCATAAAAAATAACCTTAGGTTTGCAGCAACAGCTCCCGGTACAGCGCTTATGGGAACAGTTGTCGCCGGTGCCCGTATGCGTCTTTTCGACAGCATTGCAGAAAATTGTTTCTGCGCATCGGAAGCAAATGAGAATTTCTTTGATGAGGATGTTGAAAAGGAGGATGAAAAGTGATGTCTATGAATAGAATTGTTGTTTTTGTATGTATGGCATGTATGCTCATGTGCCAAACATCGTGCAGCGATGGCGCTGTGGACCTGGAGAAGAAGACTGCGCAACAGACGAGCCGTGCGGCAGACCAAAGAGTCATGCATCTTATTCAACAGGCAAGGGAGGGAGACGTAGAGGCATACAAGTCGTTGATTCATTGTTATCGCGAGGGCGACGGCGTAGAGAAAAGTTTCCTTAACTCGCTGTGGATGTCCTCTATTTACGCTCATAAGAGCAGCGGCGATTTCAATGACATTGTAACATATATTGAGGAAGACGAAACTTTCAAACTTATATGGGATATTCTCAATGTGATACCATTCAATGATAGTTCCGAAGAAAAATTGCAACGACTCAAACAGCTTGCTCCTATAGAGGCTAAGGCGATAGAGGCTGTTGTCAAAGCTGTGTCAAAAGAAGATATTGCCGCGTCCATGAATACAATTCGTGAGGCGGAAGAAGAGGGCAGTGAGTTTGCCGCGATTTTTCAGGTAATATATTACGAAAAGATCGAGGATATGCAACTGCTTGAGGAGTGTCTGCTCCGTGTTTCAGAAAAATACCCTTTCTGCTATCAGTCGCTTGGCAAACTGTATAAGGACAAGTATAACGAAAGTAAAGATTTCTCGTATATCCTGAAAACAGTTGACTGTTACTATAAGGCAGATGCCCATGCTTTTCTATTACCCAATTTTGCTGACAAACTTCTTGCGTTATACGAAGAATTCGGACAGAAAGGGCTATCCGTACCCGATGAAAAGGAGATTGCACGATTGAAGAGGATTGCCGGGAGGTAAGTGCTATAAAATTAACAGAATTATGTTTTTCTTATTTACATGCAGTAATCAACCTGTGAACGGGTTGTGGTATAATCCTAATAGTAGATAAATAATGAAGTGAATAGCAGTTTAGCATGCAACTAAACTGCTATTCACTTATATTACTGTCCGGTAAACATGCTTAAGCCCTTAAGGTTCTATTCTTTAAGTTGCTACAAGCCCCATTGCTTCATTGAGAGGTTCATTGCTTCATTGATGCGCATTAAGCTTTTAGGCAGACTGCGCCAATGACTTTTGGA
>JAZNKR010000123.1:0-3299 GCA_045578665.1 Bacteroidaceae bacterium
CCCATGCGCAGAGCTTTTTGGTTCTTTTTGTCGGCACAAAAAGAACGTAAACTTTGTTTAAATCAAGATAACTACAAACTGCCATTAAATAAATACTGTTTAGCCAAAAACAATTAGTAATTTTTACCGGACAGTAATAGAAAAAAATATCATTGAAATTGGAGTTGAAACTCAACTTACGATACAGTAAACAATTCTTACAAATTATTGATAGCACGAAAAGTCTGAATAGAAAATAGAACAATCACAGGAATCCAATATTTCGATGCAATTATCGGATTGCTGCCAAATATTCAATTCTCGCAAAATGGGGGTGTTCTTCAGATTTTGTATCGAAATGCTGATTCAACCAAATAAAAATTCTAAATTTGCAGAAGAAAGAGTGCAAACCATAAAAACAATATAAAGAACCATGCGCGTAGATATACTGACAACATTCCCCGAAATGATGGAGAGCTTTTTCAGCACATCGATCCTCGGAAGAGCACAAAAAAAAGGGCACGCAGAAATTGTTTTACACAATTTAAGAGATTATACAACAGACAAACATCGCAAGACCGATGACTATCCTTTCGGTGGTTGTGCCGGATTGGTGATGAAAATAGAACCCATCGACCGCTGCATAGCAGAGCTGAAGTCGCAAAGAGAGTACGACGAGGTTATTTACACCTCTCCCGATGGACAGAAATTTGACCAGCCCATGGCAAATTCACTCTCTATGACCAATAATCTTATATTTTTGTGCGGACACTACAAAGGAGTAGACCAAAGAGTACGCGAACACTTGATAACCAAAGAAATAAGTATTGGAGACTATGTTTTGACGGGTGGCGAATTGGCTGTTATGACAATCTGCGATGCCGTTATTCGCCTAATTCCGGGGGTAATTTCGGATGAAACATCGGCTTTGTCCGACTCATTCCAGGACAATCTGCTTGCTCCACCTGTATACACTCGTCCCGCCGAGTACAATGGATGGCGTGTACCCGACGTGCTTCTATCGGGACACGAGGCAAACATACGCAAATGGGAGTTCGAACAGTCGTTGGAGCGCACAAAACTGCTTCGTCCCGACCTTTTAGAGTAGTAAATATTTTAAACAATGCTATTTTTGTTTAATTTTGTATAAACAATTCAATAACAGAGTTTATTTTTGTAACGTGGATTTTCACCCAATTTACAAATTTAGCTTACTGATTATACCTCTTTGAATCGCTTACCTCTATTTTTGGTGACAAATGGTGTGTTTACAAGATTAAACAACAGCTAATCCATTGTATATAAATAAAATATCCGACCATGCAATTATATTTTGCATAGTCGGATATTTTATTTATCAGTCTCTTACAATTGTAAACCGCCTATAATTTCATCTACTGAAGAGAAGTTGTGGCGGCGGAGGTAATCCTCGATATAGTCTACAATTTCACCGGTTACGGCAGGATTCATGAAGTTGGCTGTACCTACCTCTATTGCCGATGCTCCTGCGAGCAGGAACTCTATTGCATCCTTACCATTGGTTATGCCTCCCATACCTACAACGGGAATCTTCACAGCTTTTGCCACCTGCCAAACCATACGCAGTGCGATGGGCTTTACAGCAGGACCGCTCATACCACCTGTTACAGTGGAAAGGATGGGGCGACGCTTCTCTGAGTCTATAGCCATGCCAAGCAGCGTGTTGATGAGCGATACGCTGTCGGCACCTGCACCCTCAACGGCACGTGCTATCTCGGTAATATCGGTTACATTGGGGGATAGCTTCACTATCAGCGTCTTGGGATAGACCTTGCGCACCGCAGATACCACCTCGGCTGCAGAAGCTGCCTGGACACCGAAAGCCATTCCTCCTTGCTTCACATTGGGGCAGGAGATATTGAGCTCGATACCGGGTATTCCATCAAGCGCAGCTACCTTTTCGGCACAAGCCACATAGTCCTCGATGCAGGCACCCGATACATTCACAAGCACATTGGTCTTGAGGTCCTTAAGTTCGGGGTAGATGTGCTCGGCAAAATAGTCGACACCCTTGTTCTGCAGACCTACAGCGTTGAGCATGCCCATAGGAGTCTCGGCACTGCGGGGATAGGGATTGCCTTCGCGTGCCTTTAGGGTTGTTCCCTTTACAATAAAACCGCCCAATTTCTCAAGATCGACAAAGTCGGCAAACTCAATGCCATAGCCGAAGGTTCCGGATGCGGTCATCACCGGATTTTTAAGGTGCAGTCCACCTATCTTAACATCAGTCTTTACCATTTTAATTCCTCTATTGAAAATACCGGTCCGTCTGTACATACGCAACGATGTCCCTCCTTTGTATCCTCTACGCAGCAGAGACATGCACCGAGACCGCAAGCCATCTTGTTCTCGAGGGAAACCTCGCAAGCTATACCATTCTCTTTTGCATACTTGGCAACAGCCATCATCATTGGCTTTGGACCGCAAGTGAATATTTTGTCGAACTTCTCATTTAGCACCGAGTGGTTGGTTACGAAACCCTTTTCGCCCAGCGAAGCATCTTCGGTGGTATATTCCACACGACCTACCGACTCGAACTCGGCTCTGCGATAGAGATCCTCTTTTTTGCGGGCTCCGATGAGGAATGTGAAATCGCATCCGCGTCTCTTGAGCTCCTGTCCCAGATAGTACAGGGGAGCGCTGCCTACACCGCCGCCTACGAGCAGATAGCGTTTGCCGCTTTCGGCGTCTGCGTTAAAACCGTTTCCAAGAGGGAAGAGTGTATTCACCTTATCACCCTCCTTTACCGATGCCAATTTTTTGGTTCCCTCGCCTACGACCTGAACAAGAAAACCAATCTCATTCCTTTCGGCATCAAACGAGTGGATAGAAATAGGCCTTCTAAGGATAATGCCCTGTGTATCGTCGATACGCAATTCGGCAAACTGTCCGGGCTTGCATGCCGGCAAAGGCTGCTCATCGGTCATAATCAACAGCACACAGGTGGAATTGACCCATTGCACCTGATTCACTGTCAAATCAGACAAATACTTTTTCATGTTTTATAGTTGTTATATATAGGAATAATCAACATCTGTCGCTACAGACCGCAGGGAGCGCATAGAGAACTCACTCGGGTCTGCAATGCGAAGATAATACAAAGCATTCAAAAAGACAAACAGCATCCGTAAAATTGCAAAAATTGCGGATGCTGTCTGATTTATTTGTTTATTTTTATTACTATCCGGTAAACATGCTTAAGCCCTTAAGGTTCTATTCTTTAAGTTGCTACAAGCCCCATTGCTTCATTGAGAGGTTCATTGCTTCATTGATGCGCATTA
>JAZNKR010000124.1:0-7724 GCA_045578665.1 Bacteroidaceae bacterium
GCCTGCGCCGCTTGGGACTGCACGCATACATATTGGCGTTCCGCCACCCGGTAAACGGCAAATTCCTGCGATTCGAAACCCCCGTACCCGAATCTTTCGAGAAGGTATTCCGCGCACACTTCAGGGAGGTTCTATAAATTAGGTCGCGACGATTTTGAGTTTTATTCTTAGTAGATTTTTGATGTTTGTAAGGGCGCGATGCGGGCATCGCAACTGAACAAAGATTAAAAAGATACAAGAATAAAGCCATAAGCGACCGAAATAGAATCCACCCTACAAAGAACACTAAATTACTAATTTATAGAACCTCCCTTCAATATATAAAACAATGAAACACAAAACGACAGCACTCATAGCAGCGCTTATGCTATCCTGCGGAGCTCTATTTGCCAACGACAACCACAAAGAGACATCGGTCACAGAGAACCTGAAATTAGAGATAAGCAAGACCACATACAGCCCCACTACCGCACCAGCCACCGACGCGACAGGTGCACCATACAACTCGCTGAATGTGGAGATTGGTTTGAGCAAACTGCGCATCTTCGGATATGCACAGTCTACATACTATTACAATAGGACCGCCGGGACAGACAAGAACGCTTTGGACATACAGCGTGTGATACTGATGGCAGATGCCCAGATAAACCCGCGCCTCAGTTTCTTCCTCATGTACGACGCTGTGAAGTCGGAGCTCCACGAATATTACGCACAGTTCCAGATAGCACCGTATGCCAAACTGCGTGTGGGACAATACAAACAGCCTTTCACCCTCGAAAGCATATTGTCGCCAACATACATGAGTACAATACAGTACGACCCCTCCGTGCTCTATCTTGCAGGCATCGCCACCGACCCGCTCATGGGCAACAATGTAGCCCGCGATGCCGGCATAATGCTCACAGGCGATTTTCTCAACAACGGCGAACGCGACCTCTTCAACTACAGCATCGGAGTATTCAACGGACCGGGAATGAACCAGAAAGAGAACAACAACCAGAAGGACATCGCCGGAATGTTGCAATACAAACCTACAACCAGCCTCCTTCTCGAAGGCTCTTTCCTTGCAGGCACAGGACATGCACTCACAGCATCGCCCTTCGGAGCCTTCCCACAAGGATACAACTATGCCCGCCACCGCTGGAACCTCGGCATTGAGGCAAAATACAGCCCCATATACCTGCGCGCCGAATATATACAAGGATACGACGGCGGCATACACTCACGCGGAGGATACGTAAACCTTCTGTGCAACATATTCAAAGGATGCGACCTCATACTCAACTGGGACAATCTCGACAAAAACACCCACACAAGCCGTGCCGAACAGGCTGCGCTCTATGCCACAAACAGGTTCGTCACACGCATCAACACCTACACCACAGGCATCCAATGGTGGTTCCACAAACGTTGCCGCCTGCAAGGACAATTCATCTACGGCAAACCACGCATAGGAGAGATAACAAGAGAATTCATCACACAACTACAATTAGTATTCTGATACCATGCAAAAGACAACAGCAACACTAATAGCAATACTTCTCGTGCTCTGTTCGTGCAGCGAGACACCTCCTGCACAGACCTCGTCGCAAGAGACAGGCAACACGATAATTGCCACATTCAACGACACCACCACACTCCACTTCAGCATTACGGCAGAAGGCGAAGCAGAGCTCACATGGGATGCCACCGGTGGCAAGAACTACAACAGCCCCGAACGTTACAGACATAAAGGCAAGTTGGTGCTTCCCGCAGAGATAAGCCACAACGGCAAGAGCTACAAAGTGACATCGATTGGCGACAACGCCCTCTTCCAGCAACGCTCGCTCGAAAGCATATATATCCCCGACGGCATCAGACACATAGGCAAAAAAGCCTTGTCGGGATGCGACAGACTTAAGGAGCTGCGACTTCCCTCCACACTCGAAAGTTTGGGCGAAGAGGCCATTTCGCGCTGCAAACTGCTCACATCGATAGAACTGCCCGAAGGGCTGAAGGAGATAGGCAAATATGCCCTCTACGACTGCAAGATGCTCAAGAAAACAACCATTCCCGAAGGCATCACTGCTATACCCGAAGGCATGTTCGACGGCTGCTATTCACTGAAAAAAGTAAATCTCCACGACAAGGTTACCGCAATAGGTCAACACGCATTCAGCCGTTGCGAGACACTCGAAGAGATTGTCCTGCCCACAGCCATATCAGAAATAGGAGCAGAAGCCTTTTCGGCAGCAAGTTCATTAAGGAGAATAACCCTTCCCGACAGTCTCAAGTTCCTCCCCGAAGCCTGCTTCCACGACTGCAAGTCGCTGAAAAGCATCGACCTGAAGAATGTAGAGACAATCTCACACAGCGCATTTGCCCACTGCAACACATTGGCTACGCTCAATCTGCCCGAAACGCTCACAGCCATAGGCAACAGCGCTTTTGCCGGATGCATAAACCTCAAAGAGGTAACAATCCCCGTCTCTGTGAAAGTAATAGCCAACCACGCATTCAACAATTGCAACAATCTGAAAGATATAAACCTTCTGCGCACAAAGCCCATAGATATAGAAAGCGAAAATGCGCTCCCCACCACATGCAGAATCAACATACCCAAAGGCAGTCTTGATTCTTACCAGTTTACTCCCAAGTGGAAAAAGTTCAACTACCGCGAGGTGCGTTACTAAAATAAATAGAAGATGCAAGGTCCTACAAATGAAAGGACCTTGCATTTTTCTTTTACACTTCTACATTCGCGTTAATAAAAGATAAGAAAGAAAAAAACATATAACTATATACCTTTTGAAAAAAAGAATCTGTATATTTGCAGTAACAGCAAAAACGGCGAAGGAAGAGTCGCTTGATTCGGCAAAGCCTTCCCCGTAAAACAACAGCAAACAAAGAGAAAAAATAAAGACCTCATGAAAAACAAAAGTTTGGTATCAATCAACGACCTCTCCCGCGAAAAGATTCTCTCTCTGCTTGAGACAGCAGGCAAATTCGAGGAGAACCCCAACCGCCGTCTGCTCGAAGGCAAAGTAATAGGCTCACTCTTCTTTGAACCCTCAACCCGCACGCGTCTCAGCTTCGAGACAGCCGCCAACCGACTGGGTGCCAGAGTAATAGGCTTCAGCGACGCAGCCACAAGTTCAGCAAGTAAAGGCGAGACGCTCAAAGATACCATCATGATGGTATCCAACTATGCCGACCTCATAGTGATGCGCCACCACCTTGAAGGTGCAGCACGCTACGCAAGCGAAATATCGCCCTGCCCCGTCATCAACGCAGGCGACGGCGCCAACCAGCACCCCTCGCAGACAATGCTCGACCTCTACTCGATACTGAAGACACAGGGCACACTCGAAAATCTGCACATCCACCTTGTGGGCGACCTCAAGTACGGTCGCACAGTACACTCCCTTCTCTTCGCCATGCGCCACTTCAACCCCACTTTCCACTTCATTTCACCCGAAGAGCTGCACATGCCCGAAGAGTACAGAGTATTCTGCCGCAAGAACAACATACCCTTCACCGAAACGACAGAATTCAACGAATCAATAATCGCCAACGCCGACATACTCTACATGACACGCGTACAGCGCGAACGCTTCAGCGACCTTATGGAGTACGAAAAGGTGAAGAACTGCTACCGTCTCACCAACGCAATGCTCGCAGGCAGCAAGCCCAATCTGAGGATACTCCACCCCCTGCCCCGCATCAACGAAATAGCATACGATGTAGACGACAACCCCAAAGCATACTACTTCCAGCAGGCACAGAACGGACTCTATGTCCGCGAAGCCCTCATCTGCGATGTATTAGGAATAGAAGTCGAATAAAACCCACCAGCCATGAACACCAATAAAGAAGCATTGCAAGTATCAGCTCTGTGCAACGGCACAGTAATAGACCACATACCCGCCGACAAGCTCTTCGAAGTGGTAAACATCCTCGACATTCCCTCGATGACCACCAACGTAACCATCGGCTACAACCTCAAAAGCCGCAAGCTCGGCACAAAAGGCCTTATAAAGGTAGCCGACAAATTCTTCACCGACGAAGAGGTCAACCGCATATCACTCGTAGCACCCAACGTAGTGCTCAACACCATACGCGACTATCAGGTAGTGGAAAAGCGCGAAGTGAAGATGCCCGAAAAAATCACAGGCATAGTAAAATGCCCCAACCCCAAGTGCGTGACCAACAACGAACCGATGACAACCATCTTCGAAGTAGCAAGCAAGGAGAACGGCACCATCAAATGCCACTACTGCGAAAAGGAGACAAGCATCGAAAAAATAACCCTGTTGTAAGAAGCTACCGATGAAAATCAACTGGAAACCCGGCACAATGATATACCCCCTGCCGGCGGTAATGGTAAGTTGTGGCGACTCACCCGAAAACTACAACATACTCACCGTCTCGTGGGTAGGTACCACATGCACCAATCCCGCCATGTGCTACATATCAGTGCGCCCCGAAAGACACTCCCACCACATCATCAGCCGCACCGGAGAATTTGTCATCAACCTCACGACCGCCGAAATGGCACGCGCCACAGACTGGTGCGGAGTGCGCTCGGGCAAGGACTACAACAAAGCAAAGAAGATGAAGCTCACATTCGCCCCCTCAGTGGAGATAAAAGCCCCCATCATAGCCGAATCACCATTGAGCATCGAATGCAAAGTGAAACAGATAATACCACTCGGTTCGCACGACATGTTCCTTGCCGAAGTAGTCAACGTACAAGCCGACGACCGCTACCTCAACCCCGAAACAGGCGAGTGGAACCTTGCGGCAGCCGACCCGCTTGTATATGTGCACGGCAAATACTTCCACACAGGAGAGATGATAGGCAAATTCGGCTGGAGCGTAAAGAAAAAATAAAGGGTGGTTCTATAAATTATTTCGAGGCGATTTTTGAGTTTATTTCGAGTATATTGTTTATTTTTACGATGGCGCAACCTTTGTGTTGCAACTGAGTAAAAATGAAGAAGATGCCGAAATAAAACAAAAAGCGACCGAAATAGAATGCACCCAACAAAGAAATATAGATAATAATTTATAGAACCACCCTAAACAACCATGAAGAGAGGTTTGTTACTTGCAATAACCACCATACTGCTTGGCATATTGCCGCTTCACTCACAAGAGGAATCCAAGCTGCAGTTCAACGGCGGACTGAGAATCGGCGTTCAGGCAAACACATACCACAACACCAGGTTCAACATCGAAGGGTACGACTACAACAACACCAGTCAGAACACACGAGTGGGATACGCCCTGAGCACCTTCTTCAGAGTAAGCAAGAACAGATTGTTCGTACAGACAGAAGCTATGCTGAGCACCGAGAAGCACAACTTCAGCTTCGAGCCCGAAAACGAACAACCCGGCACCATACTTACAACCCCGCCGCGATACAGACAGACAAACTACTCCATGCAAGTACCCTTGCTCATAGGATACAACTTTGTAAATTCGGCGCCCTACAAGATGGGAGTTTTCACCGGTCCGAAGGCAAGATTCCTCTTCACCTCGCTCAGCAAGCAGGATTTTGACAACTTCGAGTTCGGCGAAGCAAAAGAATATCTCGACCCACTGACATACAGTTGGGTATTGGGACTCGAAGTAAACATAGCCAACCTCTGCTTCGACTTTGTCTACGAGACAGGCATAAGCAATGTATCGAAATACATATTCGTCCCCGAAAGTGGAAAACGATACAGATTCGACAGAAACATAAATGCACTGAGCTTCTCGCTCGGAGTAATATTATAACAAAGTAACCATGATACCCGATATAAAGTTAAAAGAACAAGAGAGCGTCCTGCGCTTCGCATGCGAACCGCTTGACGAAGTGCGCATAGGATACATAGGACTCGGAGTAAGAGCAAAACGCGCACTCGAACGCATGATGAACATCGAAGGCGCCAGAGTAACTGCACTGTGCGACTTTGTGCAGGAGAACATTGAGATAGCCAACGACATAGTACATCGCTACGGCGGCAAGACCCCGCTGGCATTTTCCGGCGGATACGGATGGCGCTCGCTGTGCGAGTCGGAAGAGGTGGACCTCGTCTACATCTGCACCGACTGGATGAGCCATGCCGAAATTGCATTCTATGCCATGGAATGTGGCAAGCATGTAGCAGTGGAGGTACCCGCAGCCATGAGCATCTCCGACTGCTGGCGCCTGGTCGATGCAGCAGAAAAATACCGCCGTCACTGCATCATGCTCGAAAACTGCTGCTATGACGACTTTGAACTTGCCACGCTCAACATGATAAAGGAGGGTGTGCTCGGCGAAATAGTACATGCCGAAGGCTCATACATACACGACCTCAGAAAACGCATATCCACCAACGACAGCGGCGGTCGTCTGTGGACAAACTGGCAGGTTGAATACATGAACCGCCACGTAGGCAACCCCTACCCTACGCACGGACTCGGTCCCATTGCACTCGCCTTGGGCATACACCGTGGCGACAGAATGAAGAGCCTCGTATCACTGTCGAGCCACAGCGTCTCCTCGAACAGCGTCAGCGGTGTGGAATTCAGCGGCACAATGAATTCGGCGCTCATCACCACCGAAAAGAACAAGACCATACTCATACAGTGCTGCATGACACTGCCCCGCCCCTACAGCCGCTCATATATGATAAGCGGCACAAAAGGCTATGTGCAGAAATATCCCGTACACAGCATGTCCTTTGCCCCCGACAGCGACAACATTTTCATTGGCGAGCAATGCGACTCCATCATTGGCAGACACCGCCATACCTTTGTAGAGAAGTATGCCAAACGTGGCAAAGAGTTGTGCGGCAAACGATGGATAGACTTTGCTATGGACGAGCGTCTGATATACTGCCTGCGCAACGGACTGCCCCTCGACATGGATGTGTACGACGCTGCCGAATGGTCATCACTGGTGGAGCTTACCGAGCAGTCGGCACTCGCCGGAGGTGCCCCTGTTGAGATTCCCGACTTCACACGCGGAAGATGGGATGTGCTCAAGAGTGTTGAATTTGCGGAGTAAACAACGCGAATATTAATAAGGTGGGAGATAAGCACTGATTTATGTGTTTGTCTCCTACTTTGTGTTTAGCGGTCCCATACGCCAGCATACAATTCGGCTGCTTTGAATTTTCTCTTCTTACAATGAGTGGCAAATTTAAGGTATTATCATTAATCGGTGTCTCGCCAAAAGTTTGGCGAGATGAAAAACGGCTAGCACTTAAACACACATAACAGACTGATATTCTATCTGTTTCATCTCGCCAACAATCTCGCCAACAATCTCGCCAACAGAATCATTTACCGGACTATAATTAAACGTTCACTCAAATATCAATTATCCTTGCAACAGAATTTACCATAGCAACAATGGGGATAACTAATGCTTTAAGTTCAATCTACATGTAAATAGTCGTCCCTTAAAAATTCATTTTCAGAGAAATTCTATCAGTAATTAGGATTTCTCTGATTTTTTGCATGAGTAATGAGGCCGGGTCAAAAGTAATTTTGGCTCGGTCTCTCAATAATTATATGACTAACAATACTCTTTAAGTAGGTAGTTAGTACTTCTACCACCTTCGTCAGCTGCAACCAATATGCCCTTATATACAAGGTCTGAGATGTCACGCAATGCAGTTGCTTGTGATGTTTTGGTTATCTTCGACCATTTAGAAGTTGTAAGCTTTCCTTCAAAGCCATCCCAAAGCATATTTATTACCTTCACT
>JAZNKR010000125.1:0-12338 GCA_045578665.1 Bacteroidaceae bacterium
ACCATACTACGCGAGGAAAACCCCTCCGTCTTCAAAAAACAAGTTTTTTGAATCCACCTCCCCTTTAAGGGCAGGAGCTATTAAGAATTGTTTCGCTAAACTAACAAAACATGTCATTCCTACATATGAGTATAGTAAAAATTCCTCAATCATAATCATTAGCCACAAAACCACCATGATAAAACAACACCTGCGCCAAGCATGGACAATGATGAAGCAACAGAAGCTCTTTACCTCCATTTACATTGCCGGCACCGCATTATCGGTAACAATGATAATGATAACCTTTGCAGTGCTCTACATAAAATTCGCCCCCATTTACCCCGAGGAGAACCGCGACAGAATGCTGATAATACCCACCATCTACTGCCAAGAAAAGGGCAAGGAAGAAAAGACAGGCCGACATTGTTCGCTCAAGGTAGCCGAACTTATAAAAAGGAACAGCGAACAGCTCGATGAAATATGCTGCACATACAGCGGATACGAAACATTCACCACCCCTGTAGCTACCGACGGTAATCACAAAAAGTACGAGGTTCCTGCAAAATATGTCGACGAATCATTTTGGAAAGTATTTACATTCAGATTTATCAACGGCAGCCCCTTTGGCGAGAAAGAGATTAAAGAAAAGAGAGCCGCTGCAGTAATATCCCGAAGCACGGCAATGCAGCTGTTCGAAGCCACTGAAGTTACCGGCAAGGATATAACCATACTCGGCAAACGCTTCACCATCTGCGGAGTAGTTGAAGATGCAACAAGCATCACCCCCTTGACCTCTGCATCTATCTACATAGCATTGGGACACGAGAGCGATCGCTCCTATCTGAGCGAAGAGGAGAAGAAAAACACCCTCATGGGTCAATATAGGATTTACGCTACAGCCAAAAGAACAAGCGACAAGAATAAATTGGAAAACGAGATCAACAACATAATAAAGCGATACAATGCCGACGATGCAAAGTACATACACGAAGCAGTGGTAAACACCCTCATCGAGCAAACATACAAAGACGACTCGCTTAAAAAATTCATTACCGAAATCATACTTATTGTAGCAGCCTTTCTGCTGATACCCGCGCTCAATCTGAGCAACATGATAGCTTCGCGTATGGAGAATCGCATGGTGGAATTCGGTGTGCGCAAATCCTACGGAGCTACCAACATCAGCATAGCTCGGCAGGTGCTATGGGAAAATATGCTCCTCACCTTCGCCGGCGGACTCTTAGGGTTGTTGTTGAGCATAGTGGTTGTAAGCAATGCCGATGAATGGATACTCTACCTGTTCGACTCCGGAGAGAGTGTAAGAAACTATTTATACAACATGAAGAGGCTCGGCACCCCGCAACTGCCATTCGCAATGCTGTTCAATGTGCCACTCTTTGTATGCACACTGCTGCTATGCACAATGATAAACATACTCTCTGCGTTTATACCTCTTGCTGCCTCACTGCGCCATAGCATAGTATATTCACTGAACAAAAGAAAATAGACACAGCCATGATAACAAAGATACTGCATCAGATATGGAACCAACGACGGCACAACGCTTGGATATTCGTGGAGCTCTTTTTTGTATCACTCTTCCTATGGATGATTGTGGACCCTCTGTATGTAATATATGCCAAAAAGAGTATCCCCGGTGGCTACGATAATGAGAACAGATACATTATATCCGTAACAATAGATGAAGGTCAAATAGGCAACAGAGACTTAAAATATAACCTTGTCAACGAAATTATCAATATGCCCGAAGTGGAAAACTCTATTATTCCCTTCCAGGCAAGTACACCCGAATCGTCGGCAATTATAACCGACCGCCTTCATAACGAAGAAGATAAGGGGAAACATGCAATTGTATATGTTTTTCACTACAGATGGTTAGGCAACAGAAATATGTTCGCAACATTGGGCATAAAGGACGCCAACAGTGGCAAGATACTCACCGTTCCTGAAAATTACAAAGGAGACGATTCGCAAATATTCATCTCAAAGTCTGCGGCTATGCAACTGTATGGTACAACAGATGTGATTGGAAGGAAGCCTAAAGAAGAGACAGAAATAATAGGTGTCTACGAGGATTATAAGTCTGTAAGCTACATGGAGCCTCTACCCTCCGTTATCTATCTGCTCCCGGGAGTTGGAATGCTTGACATTTATCTCAATAAAATAGTCAAACTGAAAGTTGAAAGCAAAACCGAAAATTTTATACAAAGAGTAAATGACCTCAGCGAAAAGAAAGATTATGAAAATATCAAAGAGATAAGAATAGAGACACTCGACGGGTATAGAAAAAAGACAGAGACATACGCAATGGCAGCAAACACAGTCCGGCAAAAAATCATATTCGGAGCCTTTGCCATACTCTGCATATTCCTCTGCATCACCGGGACATTTTGGGTGCGCATGGAGAACCGCCGCGGCGACATTGGAATAATGTGCAGCATAGGAGCGTCGCGCAACCGGGTAGTATGGCAATATGTTACCGAGGCAATCATGCTGCTTACATTGGCATTCCTCGCTGCCCTGCCGTTCATTCTGCACTACATACTCATAAGCGGATTTGCCGAGCCATCGGTATGCGCATTGCCCGGAAACTTTATTCCGAATCCCGAATACAAAGTAAACAACTTCTACATCCACTTTACAAGTGTAACTGTAATCACCTATGCAGCAATGCTGCTGATAACCATTATTGGCACACTAATACCCGTCTATCGCGCCACACGCATAGAACCCGCCGATGCACTGCGAGAGGAGTAAGAAAGAAATATAAATAAAACCACCACTATGATAAAACAACACCTGCGCCAAGCATGGACGATGATGAAGCAACAGAAGCTCTTCACCTCCATCTACATTGCCGGCACCGCCATAAGCATAGCAATGGCAATGACCATCTTCGTAGTCCTATATATAAAATTAGGACCGCTATACCCCGAAGAAAACCGCGACAGTATGGTAATTTTCCGTGGAGTGTATATGCACAACAGCGACACTACAAGAAAAGGCGAATACCTCTTCGAACTCTCCCTTGAGAATGCCGAAAAGGTAATAAAAGAGTCGAAATACATCAAGGAAGTGTGTATAAAAGAGAGTGAAAGCTACTATAAGCACTACGCATTTTCGGAGAGCGGGAAGAGAGAGATAGAGATTGAACCCGCATACGTCGACAACGGATTCTGGCGAGTGTTCAACTTCAAGTTCCTGCACGGGCGCCCCTTTACCGAAGCAGACGAGCACAACCCAGTGGCAGTCATAACAGCCTCGCTTGCCGAAAAGCTCTACGCCTCGACAGATGTTGTCGGACGGGAAGTATATATAGACTCCACACGATACGACATAATAGGTGTGGTAGAAAATCCACGCACAGGTAATAGAACGCAGCTTACCGGTGAGGATATTTTCACCTCTATCCACTATTCGCGAGACAGTAAAATAATGATGCGAGGAGATTGTCGTCTCATCATGCTTGCAGAATCTCCTGCAAAGACGGAACTGTTGCGAAAAGAGATAGAGGAACTGGTTACAAGAATATATCAGGACTCCGACAACAAGTATTTTGTATTCGACAGATGCGATGTAAGAAAATATTGGCAAGCTATGCTATACGTTCCCGGCGACAGCAACTGGTTGGATGCTATACAGAAATACCTGTATGCATTGTTAGCGTTTCTCTTCATCCCGGCACTGAACCTGAGCGGAATGATAGCTTCGCGCATGAGCAGCCGCCTTTCGGAGATAGGTGTGCGTAAGTCCTACGGTGCCACAAACGGGCAAATAATCTCACAGGTGCTTTGTGAGAATCTGCTGCTGACATTCGTTGGTGCTGTTATCGGGGTGATATTCTCGTATATCATGGTCTGCAAGAACAGCGAATGGGTGATGACATTGCTCGATAAGAGTACACATGCCGAGGAATATGCCGTATCACCGGAGATGCTGTTCAACCCCACGCTCATTGCATCGGTGTTGTTGCTGACACTGTTGCTTAATATATCTTCGGCGCTTGTACCTACGATTTTTGCATTGAAGAGGGATATTGTGCAGGCACTGTATCAGAGAAGATAAATGAATATGAAATGAATAAGTTAAAAAAACTCTCCCTCTTGGATAAGAGGGACATTGCGTAATAAGCAATGTCCTCTTATCCAAGAGGAGGAGCTAAAAACGAAAATGATAACCTACCATGATTACCAAACTACTGCGCCAAATATGGAACGAACGCCGCGAAAATGCGTGGCTCTTCCTCGAACTATTCATTGTGAGCCTGTTCGTATGGCTCGCCATCGACCCAGTTTTCAACCTTGTGAGCCGTAACAGTGTACACAAAGGATACGACTGCACAAATGTGTATAACTTCTATTTTAGCGAGCACCACCATAAAAGTCCAAAATATAAGGAAGAGTATGACAGCGACGATGGGATAAGAGAGAGCTATACACAGATGTTGAAACTGCTGGAAACTCTTCCCGAAATTGAAAGCTACTACATATCGCATGGTAATGGGCCGGGACAGGTTGCAAAGCCGGTATACTCAATAAACACTGTTATGAGAGATGAGTCGGAGCAGGCAGAAAGCAACAATGTCACTGCCGCCTTTTGCCATAGCGTAGAAATAGGTAACAGCGACGACATTTTCAAAGTTCTACGCATAAAGGACAGTCTCAAAAGAGATGTCGACACAAGCAAGCATACAGGCAAAGATGCGGGAGCATATATAACCAAATGCCTCGCCAGAGAACTTTTCGGTTCGGAGGAACCTGTAGGAAAGGACATTGTCTCTGTAAAACATTCCGGCGAGCATACATTAAACGAAAAGTACACAGTATTGGGAGTGTTGGACGATATTCAGCAACATTTATATCACGATACCGAAAATGTGATTGTTATAACCTACCGCTTAAATTGGTTCCACAGATACAGACTCGGCAACTTGAGCATAAATTTCAGATTGAAGGATGGTGTAGACGCACCCTCATTCGAAAAGAAATTCCGCGAGGAGATTATGCCCCGACTGACATTCGGCAACTTCTATTGCAGCCACTTTTTATCCTACGAACAGGTACTTACGGATATTGAGCATGGTTACGGAATAACAAATGCTTTCCGCCAGAATATTGTACTTTCATCGTTTGCGCTGTTATGCGCACTATTAGGCATAGTAGGAACTTTTTGGGTGCGTGCTGTTGCCCGCAGACAAGAGATAGGTATCATGCAGAGCATTGGCGCCACACGCTCTGCCATTGTGCGGCAGTTTGCAACCGAAGCATTGATGCTGACAACAGTAGCCTTTATGTTTGCTCTGCCGTTGTTGATGCACAAAGTGTATGTGAACGGTTTTGCCGAGCCTGCGGCTGAGATTATAAAGACACCGATAAGTGCGACCGCAGCGTGGCGCAACAGACCTGTTCCGCACTTCATTATTGTAAGCGCAATCAGTTATCTGTTTATCATCGCCATAAGCATCATAGGTGCAGTAATACCGACATTCGCAACTGTCAGGAAAAGCCCCGCCGATGCGTTGAGGGATGAATAAAGTAGTTTAGAAAATAACTCTCCCTCTTGAAAGAGGGAGTACCCGTAGGGGGAGGGAGTTCCCCGAATATGCGGACACAGTATGTTACATGTCCTGTGAATTTGGAACTCCTCCGTCTTCAAAAATAAGATTTTTGAATCCACCTCCTCTTCAAGAGGAGGAATTAAACAATTGATATAAGACATGATAAAACAACACCTACGCCAAGCATGGACGATGATGAAGCAACACAAATTCTTCACAGGCGTCTACTTAATCGGAACAGCCGTCAGCATCACGCTTGCAATGACGCTTTTCATCATCTTCTACATTAAATTGGGCAACATCTACCCCGAAGAGAACCGCGACAGAATGGTGGTAATTTCAGACATATACCACGAAAAGGAGGAGAATGGCAGCCACTTCTCTGGCAATACATCAGCATCGCTCAACATGATAGAACAGATAAAAGGCGATGCCAAGCATATCGACAATCTTGCCTATTGCTTAAACAGGAGTTTCCATACACACACAGAGTTAAATGTCGATGGCAAATATTTCGGCAAGTACGAAACACCCGCATTCATCAACAGCGGATTCTGGAAAGTGTTTAACTACAGATTCCTGTCGGGAAGAGCATTCACCGAAAAGGAGGAGCACGAGAATGTAGTCGTCCTCAGCCGTTCCTATGCTATGAAACTGTTTGCCGACACTGCCATCGTCGGACGCACCATCAGCCTGAAAAACACTCCCTACAGGATAATGGGAGTGATAGAGGAAGCGCCGCTATTCATGGCCGTGACTAATGGCGACCTCTTTTTGCCCATCGGCTGCTCCATCCTCGAGAAGTACAAAGAGGGCTATATGGACGGCATCCACACCATTTATATGACCGCGCCGACAACTGACGAGCGCGACGAACTGAAAAAGGAGATTGAGGACATTGTGAACCGTATGGAACAGAACCTGCCCGAAACCGAAAAGTGTAAGGTTAGTGTGTGGGAGCATTGGCGTCTCGGATTGATGTATAGGGAAGATGGTAATTTCTTCGATGCAATAAGCCGTTACCTTTACATACTGCTGGCATTTCTCTTTATTCCTGCGCTGAACCTCAGCGGAATAATTTCTTCACGCATGAACAGCCGCATGACCGAGGTTGGTGTGCGCAAGGCTTACGGTGCAACTGACAAACAGATTATAATGCAAGTGCTGTGGGAGAATCTGCTGCTTACATTCATAGGGGCAATCATAGGATTGATAATGTCTTATGTTGTAGTATATACGTGCAGCAGTTGGATTATTACCTTCTTCGACCCTTATATTTATACTGAGCCTACGGCAAAGGATATAAACACAGATATGCTAATGAACCCCACAGTGCTTCTGAGCACATTGTTGCTTACGTTGATGCTGAATGTTGCGTCGGCACTTCTGCCGACAATGATAGCGCTGAAGAAGGATATTGTGCAGTCACTGTATCAGAGAAGATAAATGCAATATGAAACGAATAAGTCAAAAAATACTCTCCCTCTTGGATAAGAGGGACATTGCGTAATAAGCAATGTTTGCGACGACGGGAGCTTTAGCTCCCCAAAACTATAGCAAGCGAGTGAATGGAAGTTTACTTACATTTACAACGAGCGAAGCATAGTTTCGACTCTGTCAAAGGAGTGCCGAACGTAAAGTGAGGCTTGGACAGGGGGAGGGAGTTTGAATAAAACACAAGCAAAAACATCAAACTCCTCCGTCTTTAACTCCGTTAAATCCACCTCCTCTTATCCAAGAGGAGGAGTTGAAATGAAATAAACATAACAAAACCTATGATAACCAAACTACTCCACCAATTATGGAACGAGCGCAAGCAAAACGCATGGCTCTTCCTCGAACTGATAGTCGCAAGCCTCTTCCTATGGTTCGCGCTCGACCCACTCTACACCCTTATATGTCGCAGATACATCCCCAGCGGATTCGATGCCACCGACACATATATGGTAGAATTTGCTCAATACAGACCCGGCGACACAAAATACAAAGTAGACCCGGAATTGTTCAACAACAGCGCGATACGCGAATGTTTCACACAGGCAATAAACATAATACGCTCGATGCCCGAAGTTGAATATCACACAACAGCCGAATACGGAGCTATGGCAAACACCTATTCATATAGCAGCTCAACCTTCACAACCGACAGCATAGACTACGCTAAAAGGTCCTTCGATGAGTGGCGGGAGTACCTGAAAAACAAAAAGCAGGTCAGCATCAGTTATTGGAGATACATACAGACCGAGGGAAGCAACTACCCTGCCACATTCGGCATAAGGGACATACACACCGGGGATTATCTGAAAAATGACATTGCACAATACCCCAACGGAGTGTTCCTCTCGGAAAGTGCGGCAATGCAGCTGTTTGGCACCACCGAAGCAAAAGGCAAGGAGTTCCGATACGTATATAAAGATAAACTGTTGCGCGTCGCCGGAGTATTTAAAGATATACAGATGGTGCAGTACGACGAGCCCTGCCCGCTGATGATAATGAGCATTGAAGCCGACGACGACATGTATGCAAATTCACACAACGGCACTACAGTCTTTCTGCACATACGCCTGAAAAAGGGCGTCGATAAGGACGATTTTGAGAAACGCTTCCGCGAAGAGATTATGCCCAAGTTAGAGATAGGCAATGTATATTGCAGTAACATAACCTTGCACGACAATATACGCAAGAAATATTCCCGTCGGTTCGGCATCGACAATATGTACCGTCTGTATGTGGGACTCTCCTCTTTTGCTCTCTTCTGTGCCTTTTTGGGATTGCTCAGTTCATTCTGGATACGCACTGCCGAGCGTCGCGCCGACATTGGAGTAATGCGCAGCGTTGGGGCGTCGCGCAGCAAAATCGTATCACAGTTCGCCGGCGAGGCGCTGCTGTTGGCTACACTCGCATTTATTGTGGCAATGCCATTCGTCATGCACTATCTGCACGTTGAAGGATTCGCCGACCCTATAAAGAAACTGTCTTTGTTTAATAAGGAGAGTTCGAATCCGGCCTATCTGCATAACCAGCCGCTGACGCATTTTGCGACAGTAACCATTGTAGGTTATCTGTTTGTGGCTGTCGTTGCTGTTATAGGTGCTGTTATTCCGGCATGGCGTGCCACACGCATAGAACCTGCCGATGCGTTGAGGGAGTAAATGGGAAATGCTATTAAGGATTGTGATAGAGGATTTTAAAGCATATATTACTTTAGGGTAGTTCTATAAATTATTGATCTATATTTCTTTTCCGGATGTATTCTATTTCGGTCGCTTTTTGTTTTATTTCGGCATCTTCTTCATTTTTACTCAGTTGCAACACAAAGGTTGCGCCATCGTAAAAAAAAAGAATTTACTCGAAATAAACTCAAAAATCGCCTCGAACTAATTTATAGAACCACCCTTTATTATTGACAAAATGTAACTTAAGAAGTTGTCCCTCTTAAAGCTAATCTTTGGACACATCTTTTAGCTTTTACATCTTTGCTAATCTCTTTTAAATAAGAAACTTAAAAAAGCTGTCCCTCTTAAAGGGGGACGAGAACTTTTTTCCGAGAAAAAAGTTCGGAGGGGGGTCTTAACCCATCGTACTACAATAAACCATACTACGCGAGGAAAACCCCTCCGTCTTCAAAAAACAAGTTTTTGATTGGCCTCGCAAGCTCGGCACTCCTTTGGAAAGCTAAAGCTTTCGTCGTCGCAAACATTGCTTATTACGCAATGTCCCCTTTAAGGGCAGGAGCTATTAAGAATTGTTTCGCTAAACTAACAAAATATGTCATTCCTACATATGAGTATAGTATTAAATCCTCTATCACAATCCTAAACAATAATATTAACCTATACATCACAAATATTTCCAAAAAAAGAGTAATTTTGTAACCATGATACTAATAATAGACGACGACAGTGCAATACGCAGCAGTCTGGGCTTCATGCTCAAGAGAGCACGCTACGAAGTAGAGACGGCAGCATCGCCCAAAGAGGCGATAGATATAGTACGGGCAACAGAGCCCGACCTCATACTCATGGACATGAACTTCTCCCTCACCACAAGTGGTGATGAGGGGCTCTTTCTGCTGAAAGAGGTAAAGGTGTTCTGTCCCGACGTTCCCGTGATACTGATGACAGCATGGGGAAGCATAGACCTTGCAGTGAAAGGAATGCAGGCAGGAGCATTCGACTTCATAACAAAGCCGTGGAATAACATGGCGCTGATGCAACGCATAGAGACCGCCCTTGAGCTTGCAGGCAAAAAGAAGCAAGCCATGGAAGATGAGGAGAAGAAAAGCAGAGAGGGATTCGACCGCAGCAACATCATAGGACGAAGCAAACAGCTCACCGAAATACTCGCAACCATTGAACGTATAGCCAACACCAATGCATCGGTGCTCATCACCGGCGAGAGCGGCACCGGCAAAGAACTGATTGCCGAAGCCCTGCACCGCAACAGCAGCCGACGCGACAAGCCGTTCGTGAAGGTGAACCTCGGCGGCATATCACAATCTCTCTTCGAGAGCGAGATGTTCGGACACAAACGCGGAGCCTTCACCGATGCGACAAGCGACAGGATGGGACGCTTCGAACTTGCCCATCGCGGAACAATCTTCCTCGACGAGATAGGCGAGCTCGACATCAGTTGCCAAGTGAAACTGCTGAGGGTGTTGCAGGAGCAGACCTTCGAAGTGCTCGGCGACAGCCGTCCTCGCAAGGTGGACATACGCGTGGTGAGCGCAACGAATGTCGACCTGAGACAGATGGTCAAAGAACACACATTCCGCGAAGACCTCTTCTGGCGAATAAACCTGATAAACATACATCTGCCTGCCCTTCGCGAAAGACGCGAAGACATTCCCCTGCTTGCCAAACACTTCGCAAGGGAGATGGCAAAGCAGAACAACATGGACAATGTAGAGTTCTCGGACGATGCAATGCAGTTCCTCTGTCGCCTGCCATACAACGGCAACATACGAGAGTTGAAGAATCTTGTGGAGCGCACCATACTCATCAGCGGCTGCAAACAGCTGAAGGCTACCGACTTCGAGGCACAGAACAATATCAACAACTTCATCATGGCAGAGAACAACGACATATATACCGCCGGATATACACTCGACGAAATAGAGTTCCTTACAATAAAGAAGACATTGGAAAAATACGACGACAACCTCGTCCAAGTGGCAAATGCATTGGGCATAAGCCGTCAGGCGCTCTACCGCCGACTAATCAAATATGGACTGAAGACATAGAACCATAGGATACCATGCGACTAAGAAACCTCTTCATCATTCTCGTTGCCCTGCTCTCGGCAGTGTGGATACTGCTCATTGTGCAGACACCAATGCAGAGCGGACCTATCTTCTATCTCACCGAACTGCTCACACTGCTGTGCGTGATATTCCTCGTCTACTTCTACCGCAAAGTGGTAAAGCCTATGAAAAGCATATCGGACGGTATGGAGCTGTTGCACGAGCAGGACTTCAGCAGCCAACTCTCGCTGGTGGGACAACGCGAGGCAGACCGTATAGTCGCCATCTTCAACCGCATGATGCATCAGATGAAAAACGAGCGGCTGCGTTTGAGGGAGCAGAACCATTTTCTCGACCTGCTGATAAATGCCTCACCAATGGGAGTGGTAATACTCGACTTCGACAACAGAATAACAACCATGAACCCGTCGGCAAAAAGAATGATCGCCATCGGTGAGGATGGCATCGGAAAGCGGTTGGACGAACTGGATTCAAAATTGTCGAAAGAGATAGCAAAGATAGAGAATGAATCGTCCCGGACGATACGTCTCAACGGCACAGAGGTCTACAGTTGCTCTCGTTTGTCGTTCCGCGACAGAGGTTTTGCCCACCCCTTCGTACTCATAGAACCTATGACCGAGGAGCTGCACAACGCCGAAAAGAGTGCCTACGAAAAGGTTATACGCATGATTGCCCACGAGGTGAACAACACAATGGGCGGAATAACATCCACACTCGACTCGGCAAGCGAGGCACTGCGCACGATGACTGCCGAGACAATGGAGAGCGATGCAGATGAACTGTGCAAGGTGATGGAGGTGTGCGAGGAGCGCGGATACAGCATGAGCCGCTTTATCACACGCTTTGCCGACGTTGTGAAGATTCCTCGCCCCATACTTATGCCGGTCGACCTCAACGACTGCATAGTAAGCAGTAAACTCTTTATGGAGCATCTGTGCAGCGAGCACAATATTGCACTGAAAATGAATCTCTCGACCGAGGCTGTGCCTGCAAATGTAGATACCATACTGCTCGAACAGGTACTTGTAAACATCATAAAGAACTCTGTAGAGAGCATAGAGAGAGACGGAGAAATAAGTATATCCACCCTACCCTCACCCTCGCAGATAATCATTGCCGACAATGGCAAAGGAATAGACAAGGAGACGGAACGCAACCTCTTCAGTCCATTCTTCACCACAAAAGCCGACGGACAAGGCATTGGTCTTATCTTCATCCGAGAGGTCCTCAGCAACCACGGATGCAGATTCTCGCTTCAGACCGACAAGGACGGATTGACAAGATTCACTATTGTATTTTCATAAAGGAGCGATGCATTAAGAAACTCATTCTCTGAATTGAATTGACTTTTATAATTTAAATGATTATCAAATATATTACCTAAAATGCAACGTTGCATTGCAATGTCGGTGGAAATAAGTAACTTGAAAAGTTGTCCCACTTTAAGCTAATCTTTGGACACATCTTTCAGTTTTATATTTTGCTAATCTCTTCAAAATAAGAAACTTAAAAAAG